>NZ_SEHL01000007.1:0-193201 GCF_004151355.1 Dermacoccus sp. 147Ba | reverse complement strand
GAAAAATCTGTATCCCAGCCGAAATCAAACGGTGACACCACACCACCACCCACAAAAAAGGTGATCGTGTGTCTTGTATCTATCCATCAAACATCAGCCAGAACAACACCAACCCACACAGGGCCAGCAAAAAATTGTTGTTTGGCGATGATCACATCGGCACGCTGTTGAGTTCTCAAAACACCATCACACACCATCAACAAGCCCCACACTGAGTGGCGGCCCGTTTCCGGGGCAACTTCTCCAAGTTAATCCATCCGGCTCTTGGGCGTCAAATCCAACCCGCCACCGCCACAACCGTGACCAGTGAGGATCTTCATCTCGCGCACTTGGCTCCAGACAAATCCATCACACCCAAGCACCCGACCCACCAGCTCAACCACCAACCAAACAGTCAGTGTGAGCGGCTCCTGCCGCGATGCCCTTCCGGGCTGACTCCGTAAACACTACGCGACCGAGCCGCGTCGCTGCAAATCGGGTCGGCACAACCCCTCGCGGCACCGTCCGTCCACCTCGTTCGGGCGCCTACGGCGGTGCCGATGCCTACAATCGCGGAGACAGCGCATGCCCGTCAGCGCGCCCTGTGGGGCGCCATGCAAAGGAGCAGTTTTGATGCCCGAAGCAGTGATCGTCTCTGCCGCACGCACCCCGATCGGACGAGCCTTCAAGGGCTCCCTCAAGGACGTCCGCCCGGACGACCTGGCCACGCAGGTCGTCGAGGCTGCTCTGGCCAAGGTTCCCGAACTGGACCGTGCACTCATCGAGGACCTCTACCTCGGCTGCGCCGAGCCGTCGGGTCGCCAGGGCAACAACATGGCGCGCGTCGTCTCCGTTCTCGCCGGAATGGACCACGTTCCCGGCGCCACGGTGAACCGCTTCTGCGCCTCCTCGGTTCAGACGACCCGCATGGCCGCACACGCCATCCGTGCCGGTGAGGGCGATGTCTTCATCTCAGCCGGTGTCGAGTGCGTCTCGCAGTACACGAACTTCTCCGGCGCTGGTGAGTCGGACTCGAGCGACCTCAACCCCAAGTTCGCCGACGCCATGGCCCGCACGGCGGAGACCGCGAAGACGAACGCAACCTGGAGCGACCCGCGCGAGCAGGGTCTCCTGCCCGATGTCTACATCGCCATGGGCCAGACGGCCGAGAACGTCGCCACCTACCGCGGTGTCTCCCGCGCGGAGCAGGACGAGTGGGGCGTCCGCTCGCAGAACCGTGCGGAGAAGGCCATCGCCGACGGTTTCTTCGCTCGGGAGATCGCGCCCGTCACGCTGGCGGACGGCACGGTCGTCTCCACGGACGACGGCCCCCGCGCCGGCGTCACGCTCGAGGCGCTCCAGGGCCTCAACCCCGTCTTCCGCGAGAACGGCACCGTCACTGCGGGCAACTGCTGCCCCCTCAACGACGGTGCTGCCGCCCTCGTCGTCATGAGCGACGTCAAGGCACAGCAGCTCGGCCTCAAGCCGCTCGCCCGCGTCGTCTCCACGGGCGTCTCCGGCCTCTCCCCCGAGATCATGGGCCTCGGCCCGGTTGAGGCGAGCAAGCAGGCACTCGCCCGCGCCGGTATGAGCATCGGTGACATCGACCTCTACGAGATCAACGAGGCCTTCGCCGCCCAGGTTCTGCCGAGCGCCCAGGACCTCGGCATGGACCTCGACAAGCTCAACGTCAACGGTGGCGCCATCGCGCTCGGTCACCCCTTCGGTTCGACGGGTGCACGCATCACGACGACGCTGCTCAACGGCCTGCAAGCCCGCGACGGCCAGTTCGGTCTCGAGACGATGTGCGTCGGTGGCGGCCAGGGCATGGCCATCATCTACGAGCGCCTGAACTGATCGCTCTGATACCGACAGAAGCGGCCGGCGTCCCCGATGGGGCGCCGGCCACTTCTCTCGTGACGTGAGGCTCAGGCTTGGTCGCGGTGCTCGGACGTGGCGATGTTGACCATCCAGCGTGTGCCGAACTTGTCGGTGAACATGCCGAACTCGTCGCCCCACATCTGGACGGCGAGCGGCATCGTCACGTCGCCACCTTCGGAGAGGCCGGCGAAGTAGCGTCGCAACGACTCGACGTCGTCGCCGGTGAGGCTGATCGAGATGTTGCCGCCCGGCGTGTACTCCATCTGCTCAGGGGTGTCGGAGCCCATGAGGACGAACTCGTCCGTCGTCGTCAGCATGCCGTGCATGATCTTGTGCGCCTCCTGGCCCTCGACGCCCATGTCGCCGAAGGTGGAGAGCGTGAGGTCTCCACCGAGGACGCCGTGGTAGAACTCCAGCGCCTGACGGGCGGTGTCACGGAACTGCAGGTACGGGCTGAGGCGCGAAGCCATGGTTACTCCTCGAGCGTGCCAAAAGGGAACGGCGATCGCCGTATCGGCCACAGCATAAGCGTGTCGACCCTCGGTCCCCTTGCCCTCGCGAGCCCACGAGAGCCCGCCGATCGGGGACTCGCGTCAGAGCGAGCGTCGGACGGCGGCCAGCTCCGCTGCGAAGCCGTGGATGTCCGTGACCTGCGCAGCGTCGAACGAGACGGCGCGCAGCATCTCGGCGAGGAGGGCAGGGGCCACGTCGGCTCCCCCAGCGCCTGGGACCTCACGACGCTCGATGCCCGCCGCATCTGCGTGGGCATCGCCCAGGCGTTGGACAAGCGAGCCCAGCGAACTCCGCCAAGAGCTGGGCTGCCCAGCCTCGTCACCGGGGCTGAGGGCGCGCAAACGCCGAACGACCCGCTCGAGTTCAACCTCGAACGGGTCGTTCACAGCCTGGGTGTCAGTCACGCAGACGCGCCAGGAGGCGCAGCATCTCGATGTAGAGCCAGACGACACTGACGAGCAGGCCGTAGGCCAGCAGCCAGGAGGTCTTCTCCGGGACGCCGGCGCGCACACCGTCCGAGATGGAGTCGAAGTCGATGGCCAGCGAGTACGACGCGAGAGCCACGGCGAAGATCGAGATCGCGATGCCGAGCGGTCCCGAGCCGCCGATGCCGAAGCCTTCCTGCAGGCCCGTCAGGACGAGCACGAAGTTGACGAGCGCAAAGAGCATGTAACCGATGAGCATGTACATGAAGATGCGGCGGCTTCGAGCCGTGACGCGGATGAGGCCCGTCTTGTAGCCGAGAAGCACACCGGCGAACACACACAGCGTGGCGAGAACGGCCTGGACGACGACGCCCGGGTAAGCCGTGTTGAAGAACGCACTGACGGCACCGACGAACACACCCTCAGCGAGGGTGAAGGCGATGATCAGAGGCACCGAGATCGTCTTGCGGAAGGCGATGATGAGCGACAGGACGAGGCTGACGATGGCGCCACCGGCCCACAGGCCGAGCACGGTGCTGTTCTGCTGCGCGTCGATGGCGCGCTGGGCGAACACCCACGAGCCACCTGCCACGACGATGAGCAGACCGAAGAGGGCAATCGACTTCATGACGACGTCGTCCATCGTCATGCTGCGGCCGCTGCTCTGCTGTATCGGCGCCTGCGGCGCGTACGGCTGATCGAAGCCCTGCTGACCGAACGGCTGCTGACCGTAGGGCTGCTGCTGGAAGCCCGGCTGGCCGTAACCCGGCTGGGCGCCCTGCTGCTGGGAGCCGAAGCCGGCGTACTGACCAGAACGCAGGTTCTTGTCGAAGTTGCTGAAAACCGGATTACCGGCCATGTGCCCTCCAGGGACGAAATGAATGGTGCCCTCGACGGGAGTCGAACCCGCAACACAGCGATTTTAAGTCGCCTGCCTCTGCCGTTGGGCTACGAGGGCACCCCATCGTAGCGAGAAGGTGTTTAGGAGCCGTAGGGCGGAGCTGTCGGGCAAATAGCCGTCGAGATGTTTGACTGCGTCAACGAACGCTGCGAATCGGTTGTTCCCGTTCCGCGCGAGGGAATGAGCGCTCAGGCCGTGATGCTGAGGGCGATGCCGTCGAGGATGTCGGTCTCGCTCGTGCGCACCTCGGTGAGCCCCGCGCGCGCAGCGACGCGTTGCACTACGGCTCGCCAGATAAGAGCTCCCGCTCCGATGACGTCGACGCGCCCGGGGTGCATGAATCCGTACGCCGCCCGCTCGTCGCGGCCGGCGCCGAGCAGGGCGTCACACGAGGTGAGCGCCTGCTCGAGCGTGAGTTCCGCTCCGTGGATTCGGGACGAGTCGTACGACGACAGGCCCAGCGCGTGGGCTGTGACGGTCGTGATCGACCCGGCAAGGCCGACCAACGTCTTCGCCGCAGACAGGTCCACGATCTTCTCGGCCTCGTCGAGCGCGGCGTCGATGTCGACCATCGCCGATTCGATCTCTGCGGCAGTCGGTGGGTCGGAACGCAGGTGGCGCTCCGTCATGCGCACCGAGCCGATGTCGAGCGAGATCGACTGCTCGACGTCGTCGGTACCGAGCACCAGCTCCGTCGAGCCGCCCCCGAGGTCGACGACGAGGAAGGGCGCGTCCGCGTTCTGCGCCCGCAACGGCCCCGTAGCACCGGTGAAGCTGAGTGACGCCTCCTCGTGCCCCGAGACGACCTCGGGCACGACGTCGTAGGAACCGAACGCCGATCGCACGCCCTCGACGAACTCACCGGCGTTCGCGGCGTCACGCGATGCCGACGTCGCGACGAAGCGCACGGCGTCCACGCTGTGCTCGCGGCAGATCTGGGCGTACTCACGCGCGACGAGCAGGGTGCGCGCCATCGCTTCGTCGGCGATACGTCCGGTCACGTCCACACCCTGGCCGAGGCGGACGATCTCAGTGCGGCGAGCGAGGTAGGTGAGGTCCTCACCGTCACGATCGGCGACGAGAAGCCTGATCGAGTTGGTACCGCAGTCGATCGCACCGACGCGCATCGTCACTTCCCCTCTTCGGCGGGCACGGCGCCGCAGCAGCCGTTCTTCCACCAGTCGTCGCCGAGCAAGGCGATGGCTTCATCACCCAGCGGATTGATGCCGGGGCCGACGGAGAGCGCGTGCGCCACGAGCACGTGGAGGCACTTGACGCGCGTCGGCATGCCGCCGGCGCTGATGCCGTCGATCTCGGGCACGTCACCGAGCTCGGCGCGGCGCGCCAGGTAGTCCTCGTGCGCGCGACGG
The DNA here is from genome assembly GCF_004151355.1 of Dermacoccus sp. 147Ba. NCBI lineage: Bacteria > Bacillati > Actinomycetota > Actinomycetes > Micrococcales > Dermacoccaceae > Dermacoccus > Dermacoccus sp. 147Ba. The sequence goes on along the minus strand of NZ_SEHL01000007.1, from coordinate 188,132 downwards.
TAGGAGGCCGCGAGTTCTTCGTCCTCGGCAAGGCGGTCGGTCATCTCCTTCATGACGCCCTGCGATTCGAGCGTGGAGATGGCACCGGTCAGGCGCGGGCACGTGGCGTAGAAGGATGTGGGGAACGGGGTTCCGTCCGGCAGACGCGGCAAGGTGCGCACCACCGTCGGGCAACCGCACGCGCAACGCGCCGAGACCTCGACGGTTCCGCGAGGCACACGCCCCAATTGGCGCTCGATGGCCGCGGTGTCGCTGGCGCTCACAGACGAGCTGATCTCACTCATTTCTTCCCCTGCTGACTCTCGTCGGACGACATCTTCACCGAACCCCACAGCTGGCCGTACCAGGGGTGACTCGACAATGTCGTCGCGTTCGCGACGCCCGTCGACTTCGTCACCGCATGCGGTGTGTTGCGGTCGTCGACGTAGACCGTCACCTTCTGCCCCGGCATGGCGTAGCCGAGGCGCTGCGTCGCCTGCTTCTTGATGTACGCCGGGTCCTCCCAGCGCTTCTTCTGCGCCTCGAGCGCATCGACCCGCTTCTGGCCATCGATCTTCTGCTGGCGCAGGTCGGCGATCTCGCTGCGCTGCTGCAGGTAGCTGCGCAGCGTGGGCGTCAGGACGACGAGCATGAGCGCGAAGAGCGCTCCCAGGGCAAGAGCACGGCGGACCGTGCGCGGGTTCGCCCGACGCCGACGCTCGATGGGTGCATCGAACTGCTGACGCAGGCTGGGGCGCGTCGAGCCGCTCGGGCGCGAACGGTCACGCCCTGAGCGTGCCGGGCGGCTGTTCGGGGCAGGACGCGCCCCTCCCGTTCCACCGCGTGGGGCGGAACGGGAGGGGCGGGACTTCTTCGGCTTCAAACCGCTCAGTTACCTGCGAAACGCGGGAAGGCGCTGCGACCGGCGTACACCGCGGCGTCATCGAGTTCCCACTCGATGCGCAGCAGACGGTTGTACTTCGCGACGCGCTCGGAACGAGCCGGCGCACCCGTCTTGATCTGGCCGCAGTTCGTGGCGACGGCGAGGTCTGCGATCGTCGTGTCCTCCGTCTCACCGGAACGGTGAGACATCATGCAGCGGTAGCCGTTCGTCTGCGCGAGCGTGACGGCGTCGAGCGTCTGGGTGAGCGAACCGATCTGGTTGACCTTGACGAGCAGCGCGTTGCCGGTCTTCGTGTCGATACCGCGCTGGAGACGTTCAGGGTTCGTGACAAAGAGGTCGTCACCGACGAGCTGAACCTTGTCACCGAGGGTCTCGGTGATGTGGGCCCAGCCCTCCCAGTCCTCCTCGTCCAGCGGGTCCTCGATGGAGACGAGCGGGTAGGACTTCACGAGGTCGGCGTAGTAGTCCGTCATCCACTTGGCGTCGCGCTTCTTGCCCTCGAAGGTGTACTTACCCTTCTCGCAGAACTCGGACGCGGCGACGTCGAGCGCGAGCGCAACGTCCTTACCCGGGACGTAGCCGGCCTTCTTGATGGCGTCGACGATGAGGTCGAGCGCAGCGCGGTTGGAGTCGAGGTCGGGAGCGAAGCCGCCCTCGTCGCCCAGGCCGGTGCTGAGCTTCTTGTCGTGGAGCACGGCCTTGAGCGCGTGGTAGACCTCGGCGCCCATGCGCAGCGCCTCGCTGAACGACTCGGCGCCGATCGGGGCGATCATGAACTCCTGGATGTCGACGTTCGTGTCGGCGTGCGAACCACCGTTGAGGATGTTCATCATCGGAACCGGCAGGACGTGGGCGTTCGGGCCACCGACGTAGCGGTAGAGCGACAGGCCTGCTGACTGGGAGGCCGCGCGGGCCACGGCGAGCGAGACGCCGAGGATGGCGTTCGCGCCGAGCTTGCCCTTGTTGTCCGTGCCGTCGAGAGCGATCATCTCGGCGTCAATGAGGCGCTGGTCGTCGGCCTCGGCGCCGAGGAGCTCGGGCTGGATCTCCTCCATGACCGAGTTGACCGCGTCCTGGACACCCTTTCCGAGGTAGCGGCCCTTGTCGCCGTCACGACGCTCGACGGCCTCGAACTGACCGGTGGAAGCGCCCGAGGGAACGGCCGCCTCACCGACGGAGCCGTCGTCGAGCACGACGACCGTGCTCACTGTCGGGTTGCCGCGCGAGTCGAGAATCTCGAATGCGCCGATGCTTTCAATGGTTGCCACAGAATCTCTCCGATGCAGTGAGGGGAACGGTCACGTCGTTCGACCGCAGGCTGTGTGCGACGCGATGGCCGCTCACCTCCGAGCCTAACGAACCGAGCAGGAACTGGCCGGTAGCAATGCCGTGGTGAAGCTCATGTGGACGGATCGCTGCGTCGAGCGCCCACGCGGGCGTCGAGATCGCTCAACGCCGTGGCCAGGGCCACGCTCGGATCGACGCCGAGTTCGCGAGCCTGAACGACGAGGTCGAGCAGTGCCGGACCGAGGGAGTCGCCGCTCGTCACGTCCGCGACGAGATCGCCGTGGCCGGCCTTCGTCAGGCGGGAGACGTACTTCGTGGCGCGCTCGAGCGGCGGCAACCCGGTCGGGACACCAGCCAGGGGGTCGTCGGCGTCGCGCTCGGGCTTCTCGTCGGCCTTGATGCGGGCCCACTCCGCTTCGACTTCCTCGGGCGAGGACGCGGCGCCGTCGGCGAACACGTGCGGGTGGCGGCGGACGAGCTTGTCCACCAGGCGCCCCGCGACGGCGTCGATGTCGAAGCCGTCATCGGCGCGCTCGGACGCAACGCGCGCGTGGAAGAGCACCTGGAGGAGCACGTCACCGAGCTCCTCCTCGAGGTGTGAACTGTCCTGCTCGCCGATCGCCTCGACGACCTCGAAGGCCTCCTCGACGAGGTACGGCGCGAGGCTCGCGTGCGTCTGCTTCGCGTCCCACGGGCACCCGCCCGGCGAGCGGAGCGTGTCCATGACGGCAACGGCGTCGAGCAGCCGCGCGCCGGGAGCGTCCCACGACCCGACGACGACCTCGACGGGCGGCGGCGAGTCGAGGCGCGTCAGCTCACCGGCGAGCGCGTCGGTGAGCCCTGGGTCGGCGTCCGACGATCCGAGCCATACGACGTCCTGCTCGTCGGCCGCGTCGACGAGGCGCCGGGCCAGATCGGGCGCCGTGACGTCTGCGACGAGTTTGACCTCGAGGCCCGCCTCGGTGACGGCCTCGACAAGCGGCTCCTCCGCGTCACGCCCGAGGACGAGGCCCGCGGACTCGATGCGGCTCCAAGCGTCACGTGTCATGAGCCCGGCCGGCACGCGTGGGCTGACGACGACGAGGCCGATCGATCCGGCGTTCATGTCGGCACTCATCGGCGTCCTCCTCGGGACAGTTCCTGCGCCGCAGCGGCGGCCGCGATGTCGTCGAGCAGCACCGCCTGAACGAGCTGCGTGGCCCACTGCAGGATCGCCTCGTCGCGCAGCGGCTTGCCGCCGACGGGCTTCGTCATGGGCGTGGGCACGAGCAGGCGCTCCTGTGCACTCTTGACGAGGGTGCCCGGGAAGAGCCGCTCGAGGCGCAGCTGCTGCGATTCGCGCAGCTCGGTGACCGGCCCGAAGCGCACGTACTTGCCCTGCACACCGATATCGCTGATGCCCGCCTTGCGCGCGACGGTGCGCAGGCGTGCCACGTCGAAGAGGTTGAGCACCGGCTGCGGCGGCTCGCCGTACCTGTCCTTGAGCTCGGCGATGATCTCGTCGAGAGCTGCCTCGTCCTCGACGCTCGCGAGCTTCTTGTACGCCTCGAGACGCAGACGCTCCCCCGGCACGTACTCGTGCGGCAGGTGCGCGTCGACGGGCAGTTCGATCTTGATCTCGACCGGCATCGCGTTGCCCTCGTCGCCGCGGTAGTCGGCCACGGCCTCGCCCACCATGCGCACGTAGAGGTCGAACCCGACGCCGGCGATGTGACCGGACTGTTCGCCGCCGAGGAGGTTTCCGGCGCCGCGGATCTCGAGGTCCTTCATCGCGATCTGCATGCCCGCCCCGAGGTCGGTGTGGCTCGCGATCGTCTGGAGTCGGTCGTGCGCCGTCTCCGTGAGCGGCTTCTCCGCGGGGAACATGAAGTACGCGTAGGCACGTTCGCGGCCACGGCCGACACGTCCACGCAGCTGGTGCAGCTGGCTCAGGCCGAGCTGGTCGGCCCGCTCGACGATGAGCGTGTTGGCGTTGCTGATGTCGAGGCCGGTCTCGACGATCGTCGTACAGATGAGCACGTCGAACTTGCGCTCCCAGAAGTCGACGACGACCTCCTCGAGACGGGCCTCGCCCATCTTTCCGTGGGCCGTGGCGACACGCGCCTCAGGCACGAGTTCGCGGATGCGGGCAGCCTGCTTCTCGATGCTGCCGACCTTGTTGTGGACGTAGAAGACCTGACCCTCACGCATCAGCTCGCGCCGGATGGCGGCCGTGATCTGCTTCTCGTCGTACGCGCCGACGAAGGTGAGGACCGGGTGACGCTCCTCCGGCGGCGTGGCCAGCGTCGACATCTCGCGGATGCCGGTGACCGCCATCTCGAGCGTGCGCGGAATCGGCGTGGCCGACATGGCGAGCACGTCGACGGCCGTACGCAGCTGCTTGAGCTGCTCCTTGTGTTCGACACCGAAGCGCTGTTCCTCGTCGACGATGACGAGGCCGAGATCCTTGAACTGGACCTCCTTGCTCAGCAGGCGGTGAGTGCCGATGACGAGATCGATCGAGCCGTCCTTCAGGCCCGCGAGCACCTCGCGCGCCTCCTTGTCGCTCTGGAAGCGCGAGAGCGCACGCACCGTGACGGGGAAGCCCGCGTACCGCTCGGAGAAGGTGGAGAAGTGCTGCTTGACGAGCAGCGTGGTCGGCACGAGAACGGCGACCTGCTTCGAGTCCTGAATCGCCTTGAACGCGGCGCGCACGGCGATCTCGGTCTTGCCGTAGCCGACGTCACCGCAGACGAGGCGGTCCATCGGAACCGTCTTCTCCATGTCGGCCTTGACCTCGTCGATACTGCTCAACTGATCCGGCGTCTCGACGTAGGCGAAGGCGTCCTCCAACTCACGCTGCCATGGGGTGTCCGGTGCGAACGCGTGACCGGGCGTGGCCTGGCGCGCGGAGTAGAGGCGGATCAGTTCACCCGCGATCTGCTTGACGTGACGGCGCGCCTTCGACTTCGTGGCGGCCCAGTCGGAACCACCCATCTTCGACAGGGTGGGCATCTCGCCGCCGACGTACCGGGTGACCTGGTCGAGCTGATCGGTGGGGACGAAGAGTCGATCGCCCGGCTGCCCCCGCTTGCTCGAGGCGTACTCAAGCACGAGGTACTCACGGGTGGCTCCGCCGACGGTGCGCTGCATCATCTCGACGAAGCGGCCGACACCGTGCTGTTCGTGGACGACGTGGTCGCCCGGCTTGAGCTGCAGCGGGTCGACGACGTTGCGGCGGCGCGACGGCATGCGTCGCATGTCCTTCGTGCTCGCCCCGGCCGAACCGGTGAGGTCGGCCTCGGTGAGGACGACGAGACCGAGGTCGGGCATCTCGAAGCCGTGCCCGAGCGCGCCGGTGGCCACCTCGACGCCGGCCTGCACCTGCGTCATCGGGCGCGAGGCCACATCGTGCTCGCCGAGCACCTGCGTCACGCGCTTGGCGAAGCCGGGCCCGTCCGTGACGACGGCGACGGATCGCCCGGCGTCGACGTGGGCTTTGATGTCGGCCGAGGCCTTCTCCGTGTCACCGCGGTAGTTGGGCACGTCCTCCGACGCGATGGTGACGCGAGTGCCGGGCAACTCGTCCTCGAGAAACTCCTGCAGGTCGTTGTCGGCAGCGAAGGAGCTGAACGACCACCACGCGCGCCCGCCGGCGAGCGCCTTGTCTCGCAGATCCGACAGCGCCCAGTAGGAACCGCCGTCGAGGATCGAGCGCAGGTCGACCGGAATGGCGTTGCCGGCAGCCGCGTTGGCCCAACTTGCGTCGAGGAACTCCTGGGAGGTGTTGACGAGGTCGTGGGCGCGGGTGCGCACACGCTCGGGGTCGAGCAGGACGACGTGGGTTCCCGGGCGCACGACGTCGACGAGCGTCTCCATCCCCGCGGGAAGAAGTGCCGGCATGAGGGATTCCACGCCCTCGACGGTGATGCCTTCGGCCACCTTGGAGAGCATGTCGGTGACGCCGGGCAGTGTCGGGGCGAGCTCGGCGGCGCGCTCACGGACCTCGGGCGTCAGCAGCAGCTCACGGCACGGCGGCGCCCACAGCCCGTGCGGGTTGACCTCGAGCGAACGCTGGTCGGCCACCTTGAACCAGCGGATCTCTTCGACGACGTCGCCCCAGAACTCGAGGCGCACCGGGTGGTCCTCGGTGGGCGGGAAGACGTCGAGGATGCCACCGCGCACGGCGAACTCACCGCGCTTCTCCACCATGTCGACGCGCGTGTACGCAGCGCCGACGAGGGCCTCGACGATGTCTTCGAGCGGGCGCTCGTCGCCGGCCGCGAGGCTGACCGGTTCGAGATCACCGAGCCCCTTGGCGAGCGGCTGCATGAGCGCCCGCACGGAGGCGACGACGACCTCGATCGGCCCGTAGGTGCCGCCGGATTCGGGGTGCGCGAGGCGCCGCAGCACCGCCAGGCGCTTGCCGACCGTGTCGGAGCGCGGCGACATCCGCTCGTGCGGGAGCGTCTCCCAGCTCGGGAAGTCGGCAACGGCGTCGTAGTCGAGGAAGCTGCGCAGGACGGCCGTGACGTCGTCGGCCTCACGACCGGTGGCCGTGACGACGAGCAACGGAACGCCACCTTCACCGGGCGCGCAGGCGCCGGCGAGCGCCGCCGCGATCGGTCCGCGCAGGCCGGAGGCGGCCGCAACATCGACGAGGCCCTCCTCGCCGCGCAACGCGAGCAGCCTGCCGACCGAGGCGTCCGCGCACACCCGCTCGAGCAGCGGCATGAGCGGCAGATTGGTGGCCTCGGGCATTCGCGGAACTCCTTCGCGGGCGGTTGGATCAGGGCGCGCAGCCGTGACGCCTTCGCACGCCGCCGGGGCGGACGAAGGCGTGACCTCAGTCTAGGTGTGCTCTACGACAACCCCGGAACGGCGCGGAATCATCCCGCTCAGGGGCGGCCGAACAGTTCGACGTCACGAGCAACCGAGGAGCCTTCGAGGCGCAGCATCGTCCATCCGTCACCCGACGGTTCGAGGATGACGCGCGGCGTCTCGTCCGGGTGACCCGACGCGTCACCCGGGCCCTTCTCCTCGACGATGCGGCTGTGCAAGTAGGACGACCAGCGCACGCGTACCACGACGTCGCGCCCAGGCTGAACGTTGAGGACGAGGTGCGAGGCGCTCTTGCCGCGCAGCGTGGCGCCGTCACCGATGAGCGGTTTCGTGCCCGAGACCTCGAACAGGCGCCAGTCACGGTTCGACCAGACCTCGCGCCATCCCTCAGGCTGCGCGTTGGCGGTGCGCCACTCCCCCGTGCGCTTGACCGGGTGCCGGTTGAGCGCGACGTACCGGACGCTCGAGTCGCGCAACCAGCCGTTCAGGCGCTCCGGCGAGATGCTCGCCTCCCGGTCGACGAAAGCGTCCGAGAGGCTGCGGTCGGCCTGCGTCTCGTAGCCGCGAGCGAGCCAGAAGTCCTTGGCGAGGACGAAGGCCGAGGTGTGCGTGCCGTCGGCGACCACCTCGACGCGGCTCGTCTCGATACCGGGCTGGCGCTTCAGGGCGTCCGCGAGCGGTTGGTACACCGTGACCGACGACGCCGAAGCGCGCGAATCGGCCAGATCGTGCGCGGTGAAGTAGGCGGACCAGACGAGTGCCGGGACGACGGCGAGCGCGGTGAAGCGGTTGCTGCGCCGGGCCGTCGCGGCCACGGCTACGGGCAGGACGGCGAACACGAGCCGCGCGAGGTTCGACCCCATCGCGTTGGGCACGGCCGAGAACACGACGATGGCGAACGTCGCGATGACGATGGCGACCTTGACCGGACGCGCCGGGTTCGCGAAGAGGAAGACCGCGAGCAGGGCGAGGGAGATGAGCGCGCGAGCCCAGCCGTAGCCTTCGGGGCCGCTGCTGCCCCACAGCCACGACGAAACACCGAGGAAGGCCAGCCCCGCGAGGATCGGCACGATCGACAGGCGTTTGCCGAGGAATCCCGCGCCCAGACCGACGAGCACGAACGCCACGGCCACTGGCGACGCCAGGCCGCTGAGGACGACGAGGAACGACGCGAGCCAGCGCCGATCGCGGATGGCGGCGTCGAGGGCTCCGGTGGCGATGACCGCACCGACGAGGAACGTCGTCCGGCCGGCACCGAGGGTGAGGAGGGCGCTGATCGTGGCCACCCAGACGGCGACGATCGGTCGGCGAACCTGGGTCACAGTGAGGGCCACGGCCCACGGAATCGCGAGGGCCGCAAGCGCGACGACGAGGTGCGCGCCGAGCAGCGCCGACAGCCACGGCACGATGACCGAGTAGCCGCCGGGCGGATGCGCTCCGGAGTACCAGCTGAACCAGTACCCGAGCGTCACACCGTCACGAGCGGCCTGGGCGCGTGCGAGGGCGGCCCACATGTCGCCCACTCCGGGCGCAATGAGGACGAAGAGCAGGCCCCCGACGGCAACGACGGCCGTCGCGGACCAGGCGTGCAGCGCGAGACGTCGGCTGACGTGCTCGGTGACGCGTTCAGTGGGCATGCACGATGTTCTGCGCGTCGGTGAGCCCACGGTGGACGAGAGCTTCGATGGCGTCGCCGCCTGCGGGAACGAGAAAGTCGAGTTCCTTGCGTTCGCTCGCGTTGAAATCCTTGAGCACGAAGTCGGCCACGTCCATGCGCCCGGGCGGACGACCGATGCCGAGACGCACGCGCAGGTAGTCCTTCGTGCCGATGCTCTTGCTGATGGAACGCAGGCCGTTGTGGCCGCCCTCTCCGCCGCCGAGTTTGAGGCGCACCGCGCCGAAGTCGATGTCGAGTTCGTCGTGCAGGACGACGAGACGCTCCGGCGGGATCTTGAAGAACTTCATGAGCGCGCTGACGGGTCCACCCGACTCGTTCATGTAGCTGCTCGGCACCGCAATGACGGCCTTGGGCCCGGGCATGCCGCCCGGCATGGTGCCGAGGCGGATTTCGGCTGCGGCGGCCCGTGCTTTGTGGGCGCGCAGCGTGACGCCTGCGTCAGCTGCCATGCGTTCGACCACCATGGCGCCGACGTTGTGGCGGTTGCCTGCATACTTCGGGCCGGGGTTGCCGAGGCCGACGACGAGCCAGGGGTCCATGGGCGTCCTTTCCACGAGCGACCAGTATGCCGCAGGGCGGTGACGACGAAGGCCCCCCGCCGCCTGCGACGGCGACGAGGGGCCTCGTCAGAAAGTCCTGTTCGGACCGGGGATCACTCCTGCTCGGAGTCGTCACCCTCGGCTGCGTCGCCCTCGGCGGACTCGCCCTCAGCGCCTTCGGCGGCCTCGGCCTCGTCGGACTCGTCGTGCTCGATGCCGGCCTCGGCCTCGGCGTCGGCGAGCTCGGCCTCGAGAGCCTCAGCGGAGATCTGCTCGGTGATGTTGACGACGAGCAGCTCCTCGTCGGAGTCGAGCGTGACGCCCTCGGGCAGCGTGATGTCCTTCGCGAGGATCTGCGTGCCGGCCTCAAGGCCCTCGACGGAAACCGTGAAGAACTCGGGGATGTCGGTGGCCGGGGCCTCGACGGACAGCGTCGCGTTCTCCGTCGTGACGACGGTCTCGGGAGCGGCCTCGCCCTCGACGTGGACGGCGACGTCGACGACGACCTTCTCGCCGCGCTTCACGATGACGAGGTCGACGTGCTCGATGTTGCGGCGCAGGATCTCGCGCTGGACGTCGCGGGCGAGCGCCAGCTCTTCCTTGCCGTCGTAGCGGATCGTGAGCAGGTTGTTCGGGTTCTTCACGGCGAGCATCGTGGCGTGACCCTCGAGCTCGAGGTGAACCGGCTTCTCACCGTGGCCGTAGAGAACGGCGGGGATCTTGTCCTCACGGCGGATGCGGCGGGCAGCGCCCTTGCCGAACTCCGTGCGGATGGTGGCGTCGAGGTAGGTCTTCTCCTGTGCCATGTCTGGCCTCCAAGCGGAAGGGGCTCGCGCTTGCGCGCGAACCGACGTATCGGGTGCGGTGGCCTCGACGCGGGGCGATGTACGGGCACGAGTTCGCGCGGGTACGCCACTCGTCACACGCTCACTCAGAGCGGACGTCGAACGGAGAACCACCGCGTCGATCACGGACCCTGGATCCGAACGGCGACTTTCGTCGCGCGCCCGTGCAGCGTCCCTCGCCGAGGCAACGTCGACCAGTCTAAACGAGCGACGCCACGGACGCGAAACGGCCCCGAACCGCCGCACGTGCGGGGTTCGAGGCCGTCGTCGGGCGAGGTGCTTACTGCGCCTCGTCGAACATGCTCGTGACCGAGCCGTCCTCGAAGACCTCACGGATGGCCTGCGACAGCAGCGGCGCGATGGACAGCACCGTCAGCTTGTCGAACTTCTTCTCCGGCGTGATCGGCAGCGTGTCCGTGACGATGACCTCGCGGGCCACCGAGTCGTTCAGGCGCTGAACGGCCGGGTCGGAGAAGATCGCGTGCGTCGAGGCGATGACGACGGACGCGGCGCCGTCGTTCATCAGCGCGTCGGCCGCGTGGCAGATGGTGCCACCCGAGTCGATCATGTCGTCGACGAGCAGGCAGGTGCGGCCTTCGACCGAGCCGACGACGCGGTTGGCGACCGACTGGTTGGGGCGCGTCACGTCGCGCGTCTTGTGGATGAAGGCCAGCGGTGCGCCGTTGAGGCGCTTGCTCCAGGCCTCGGCGACCTTGATGCGGCCGGCGTCCGGCGAGACGACGGCGAGGTTCTCGTTGCCGTACTTGCTCGCGACGTAGTCGGTGATGACCGGCAGGGCCTGCAGGTGGTCGACGGGACCGTCGAAGAAGCCCTGGATCTGGTCGGTGTGCAGGTCGACCGCCATGAGGCGGTTGGCGCCGGCCGTCTTGAACATGTCGGCGACGAGGCGGGCCGAGATCGGCTCGCGGCCGCGCGACTTCTTGTCCTGACGTGCGTAGCCGTAGAACGGCGCGACGACGGTGATGCGCTTGGCCGAGGCGCGCTTGAGCGCGTCGACCATGATGAGCTGCTCCATGATCCACTGGTTCACCGGAGCGGTGTGGCTCTGGATGACGAAGGCGTCGCAACCGCGCACCGACTCGTCGAAGCGCACGTACGTCTCCGAGTTGGCGAAGTCGTAGGCCTGCGTCGGCACGAGCTGGGTGCCGAGCCCCTCAGCCACCGCCTGCGCGAGTTCGGGGTTGGCCCGTCCGGAGAAGACCATGAGGTTCTTCTCGGTCGTGCGCTTCATGGACAGGCTCACTTCGAGGTCCCTTCGTCAGCGGATTCCGGAGCAACAGTAGTTGACGGGTCGGCGTTCGTGGTGGCCCGGGTGTTGTTCTGGGCGGCCTCGTGCGTCTTCGTGCCGGAGCGGCGGCGTTCGACCCACCCGTCGATGTTGCGCTGCCGACCGCGGGCGACCGCGATCTGGCCGGAGTCGACGTCGCCGTCCACGGCGGAACCGGCGGCGACGTACGCGCCGGGCGCAATGGTGACGGGTGCGATGAGCACCGAGTCGGAGCCGACGAAGCTGTGGGCGCCGACGTGCGTCACATGCTTGTTGACGCCGTCGTAGTTGGCGAAGATCGTGCCCGCGCCGATGTTCGCGCCCTCACCGATGACGGCGTCGCCGCAGTAGGTGAGGTGCGGCACCTTGGCGCCGTCGCCGATCTGGGCGTTCTTCGTCTCGACGAAGCCACCGATCTTGGCCTTGGCGCCGAGCTCAGTGCCGGGACGCAGGAAGCTGAACGGACCGACCGTCGCCTCGTCGCCGACCTTGGCGAGCTGGGCCTGGGTGCGCACGACGCTCGCGCCGTCACCGACCTCGGTGTCGACCAGCGTCGTGTCGGGGCCGATCTCGCAGTTCGCGCCGATCGTCGTGGCGCCGCGCAGCTGCGTGTTCGGGTGGACGACGGTGTCGCGCCCGATCGTCACCTCGACGTCGACGAACGTCGTCGCCGGATCGATGACGATGGCGCCGTCACGCATGGCCTGCTCGACGATGCGCTTGTTGAGCTCGCGGCCCATGGCGGCGAGCTGCACCTTGTCGTTGACGCCCTCGGTCTGCATGAGGTCGTCGATCGTGTGCGCCTCGACGCGGCCGCCCGCCTCGCGGGCAAGCCCGAGGACGTCGGTGAGGTACTTCTCGCCCTGGGCGTTGTCGGTGGTCACCTTCGCGAGGCTCTCGCGCAGCACCGCCGCGTCGAACGCGTAGATGCCGGAGTTGATCTCGCGGATCTCGACGGCGTCCTTGTGCTCGGTGCCCTCCTCGCGGGCCTTCAGCGCGTCCTTGTGCTCGATGATGCCCGCGACGGAACCCGCGGCGTCACGCAGGATGCGCCCGTAGCCGGTGGGGTTCGGCACGACGGCGGTGAGCACGGTGACGGCGTTGCCGCCCTGCTCGTGCGCCGTCGTCAGCTCGGTGAGGGTCCGCGTCGCGAGCAGCGGCACGTCGCCGTAGGTGACGAGCACGGTGCCGGAGAGATCGTTCGGCAGCATCTCGAGCGCGCACTCCGCAGCGCGACCGGTGCCCTTGACCTCGTCCTGGTCGGCGATCGTCGCGTCGGGAGCGATCTCTGCGATGTGCGCCGCGACCCGCTCACGCTGATGGCGCACGACGACGGCGAGGTGCGACGGCTCCGTGCCCCGGGCGGCCGCGACGGCGTGCCCGACGAGGGAACGTCCGCCGATCGTGTGCAGCACCTTGGGGATGTCTGACTTCATGCGGGTGCCCTCGCCGGCGGCGAGGACGATGACGGCTGCGGGACGCGGTGCGCTCACGTGTGAAGCTCCCCTGCGATTCGGTGATGTCTGGAAGCTGCGGCCCGCCTCGGATCACGAACGGGCAGCAGTAGCACAGCGACTCTACCGCCCCACTTCCCGCCTCGCCCCGGGGAACGCTTGTCCCGGCCTGGACGCAAGGCGCCATGGGCGTCTTCGCCAGCGTGTCGTGCGGCGCCGTTCCGGCATCCGGGCGGCGCTCGTTGGAGCGCGAGAGGGGGACTCGGCGTCCTTCATACTTGCGGAATGAACGACACCGGCGCGAAGCCCGCCGTCCTGCATCAGCGCGTCGGCTGGCTCGAGCTGCCAAGCCCTCGATCGGTCAGGCCATTGCCGGTGTCTCCCAGGCCCTCGTGTTCTACGTGCCCGTGGCCGTCGTCTGGGTCTTCGGTGACCACTGGGTGCCGTGGATCGTCCTCGTGACGCTGTTCGCCTACGTTGTCGCCAACATCGTTCTGCAGGCCATGGGCACGAGGCGCATCACGGCGTTCGTCGAATCGGGTGGCTTTGAGGAGCGGATGGGCGCGGCGGCCAAGCGCACGACAGAGCCGAGCGTCGGCAACGGCGAGCTCGGCTGAGCATGAGCCACGCGTCTGTTCCCTCGTCGGCCGAACCGGCCGAGCAACCCGTCCGTCGTACGCGTGTGCGCTCCGTCGGCCGCCGGGTGCTGCGCGGCGTGGTCACGACGTTTCTCGTCGTCACGGTGCTGTCGCTGACGTTCAACGCACTCACCACTCCCCCGAAACGCCTCGACGCCCCGACAGGTGCCGACGTCGACGTTCAGCTGCGCGACGGGCGAACCATCAGCGTCCATTACGAACGCTGGGGCGACGCAGCTTCGACGCAGACTCCGCTCGTTCTCGTCCACGGTTTCGCCGAGTCGACCGTGTCGTGGTCTCTCGTCGCACCGCAGCTGGCGAAGGACCGGCCCGTCGTCGCCGTCGACCTCGCGGGCTCGGGGTACTCGCAGTACTCGGGGCGCTACTCGCTCGATGACCAGAGCGACCTCGTCCTCGGCGTCGTCGAGGCGCTGCAGCTCGACAAGCCGACGCTCGTCGGGCACTCACTCGGGGCCGCCGTCGTCGGGGCGGTCGCCCTCGAGCACCCCGATCGGATCTCCGGCATCGTCTTCGCCGACGGTGACGCCCTCCCGTTCGACGGACGCGAGGGCGAACCGCCGGCCGTCGCGTCGTTCATCGCACGCACTCCGTACGCCCTGTCGCTGTACCGCCTCGGCACGCACTGGAACTGGTTCCCTCGGCGCATCTTCGACGCACAGTGCGGAAGTGTCTGCCACGGCCTGCAGGGCGCGAAGGGCGATGCCCTCGTCGACGCGTGGATCCGCCCGCTGCGGCAACGCGTCGCGGAGGAGGCGATGTTCGACACGGCGGATCGACCGATGCTCCACCTCACGCCCGAGCAGGTCCGCGCGATTCGGGTGCCGCGCGCCGTCCTGTGGGGCGAGGAGGACGCCACCGGTGGCGGCTCACGCGAGGGCGCCGAGCGCAACCTCGGCCACCCGCCGTCGGCGACCGTCGCGAACGCCGGGCACCTGTCGATGGTGGCGGACCCGGACGGCTTCGTGCGCGCGCTCAACGGTCTCCTGGGCCGGATGACACCTGCCGGCTGAACTCGTTCCGACAGCCCGGATCACCCTCGCGCGGCAAGCGTGAAATCGACCTTCTACCTGGTCCTGCGCCCGAGCGGTCGGCGCGTCGATAGACTCCCGCGAGAACCATCGTCGGGCCCTCGGGCGAATCGGGTTAAAGGACAACAGGTGTCAACCCAGCACAAGAAACTGCGCGTTGCGCTCATCAACGACTTCGAGATTGTCGTCCAAGGTCTCGACGCTCTCCTCAGGCCGTACGCGGACGAGGTCGAGCTCGTGCCGCAGACCGAGATCAGCCAGGGCGTCGACATTGCGTTGTACGACTGTTTCGCCATGGCCGACCGCGGCTGGTCGACCCTCAACGTCTTGAGCGCCGACGAGAACGTCAAGCGCATCGCCGTGTTCACCAAGAGCATTCCGCAGTCGTTCGTCGACCGGATGCTCGACATGGGGGTCACGGGCGTCCTGTCCAAGGCGCTGGGCGGCGAGGAACTCATGCGATCCCTGCGCGCCATCGACTCCGGCGAGCACGTCGTGTCGGATTCGCTCTCCATCGAGCTCGAGCGCGGCACGTGGCCGGGGCGCCGTCAGGGCCTCACCGAGCGTGAGAGCGAGGTCGTCGCGCTCATCTGCCAGGGCATGCCGAACGACATCATTGCCGTGCACCTGCACCTCACGCTCAACACCCTCAAGAGCTACATCCGCACCGCCTACCGCAAGATGGGCGTCACGACGCGCTCCGAAGCCGTGCTGTGGGGAGTCGGTTACGGCTTCCACATGACGCCGCCGAGCACCCCGGACACGTCCGCAGGCTGCCTGACGCCGCGACCCATCGAGAGCAGCGGGAACGTCACCGACAGCGCCACGCCCGCGTCACCGGCCGAAACGGCCAGGTGACGCGGGCGTCCGCGTTTCGTGCGTCAGCTCTTCGGCATCCAGATGCGGTCGAGGTAGTCGCGCATCGAGCGGTCCGAGGAGAAGAACCCGGAGCGCGCGACGTTGAGCACCGCTGAGCGGGTCCAGCCGTCGACGTCGCGGTAGGCGGCATCCACGCGGGCCTGCGCGTCGAGGTAGGACTGGAAATCGGCGAGCGCCATGAACCTGTCCTTGTAGAGCAGATCATCGACCACCGGCGCCGCGAGCGAGCGGTCGCCACCGGTGAAGTGGCCGCTCGCGAGCAGGTCGATGGCGCGCTTGAGTGCCGGGTTCGACTCGTAGAAGGACGACGGCGTGTAGCCGCGGTCCGCGAGCGCCGCCACCTCGGGCTCGAGCATGCCGAAGAGGAAGAAGTTCTCGTCGCCGACGAGTTCGCGGATCTCGACGTTCGCGCCGTCGTCGGTGCCGATCGTCAGTGCGCCGTTGAGGGCGAACTTCATGTTGCCCGTGCCGGAGGCCTCCTTGCCGGCGAGGGAGATCTGCTCGGAGAGGTCGGCGGCGGGGATGAGCTTGTTCGCGAGCGTCACGTTGTAGTTCGCGGGGAACGCGACGGCCATGAGGTCGGTGACGCGCGGGTCCTGCGCGATCGTCTTCGCCACCGAGTTGATGAGGAAGATGATCTCCTTCGCCATGACGTAGCCCGGCGCCGCCTTGGCGCCGAAGACGAAGGTGCGCGGCACGACGTCCTCGCGGCGCACACGCCCGCTCGTGATGTCGTCGTACATCGAGACGATGTGCAGCAGCTTGAGCGTCTGACGCTTGTACTCGTGCAGGCGCTTGACCATGACGTCGAGCATCGCGTGCTCGGGCAGTTCGATGCCGTCACGCTGGCTCAGGATCGAGCGCAGGCGATCCTTGTTGGCCTGCTTCACCTGGCGGAAGCTCTCGGTGAACGCGGCGTCGTCGGCGTAGGGCTCGAGTTCGCGCAGACGCTCGAGGTCGGTCTCCCAGCCGGGGCCGATCGTGTCGGTGATGAGAGTGGACAGCTGCTGGTTCGCAAGGCGAATGAAGCGGCGCGGCGTCACGCCGTTCGTCACGTTCGTGAACTTGTTCGGCCACAGGGCCGCGAAATCGGGAAGCAGCTTGTCGCGCAGCAGTTCCGAGTGGAGCGCTGCGACGCCGTTGACCTTGACGCCGGCGACCGTCGCGAGGTTGGCCATGCGGATGGCCCGCTCGGGGTGCTCCTGGATGACCGACATGCGGCGAACGCGCAGTTCGTCACCGGGGAAGGCTTCGCGAACGGTGTCGAGGAACTCCTCGTTGATGCGGTAGATGATCTCCATGTGACGCGGCAGCAGGCGCGTCATGAGCTCCACGGGCCACACCTCGAGGGCCTCGGGCAGCAGGGTGTGGCAGGTGTAGGCGAAGCACTTGCTCGTGACCTCCCACGCTGCGGCCCACTCCATGTCGTGCTCGTCCATGAGCAGACGCATCATCTCCGGAATGGCGATGACGGGGTGGGTGTCGTTGAGCTGGAAGATGATGCGCTCGTCGAGCCTCGCGAGGTCGAAGTCCTCCTCGAGCGTGCGGTCGATGAAGTCCTTGAGCGAGCACGCGACGAAGAAGTACTGCTGCTGCAGGCGCAGTTCGCGACCCTGCGGCGTCGAGTCCTCCGGGTAGAGCACCTTCGAGATGTTCTCGGCGAAGGTCTGGGCGCGCACGGCCTCGGCGTAGTCGCCGGAGTTGAAGATCTTGAGGTCGAACTCCTGCGTGGCGCGGGCGCTCCACAGACGCAGTGTATTGACGACGCCGTTCTGGTAGCCGGGAACCATGTAGTGGTACGGGATGCCCTGCACGTTCCAGGCCGGCAGCCAGCGGCGGCGGGTGCGGCCATCGCCGTCGATGTACTGCTCGGTGGTGCCGCCGAAGTTGACCTGGACGGCGCGGTCGGGGTGCGGGAACTCCCAGGGGGCGCCGAGGGAGAGCCACGCGTCGGGCACCTCGACCTGGCGCCCCTCTTCGAAGGTCTGACGGAAGATGCCGTACTCGTAGCGGATGCCGTAGCCGATGCTCGGCACGTCCATCGACGCGAGCGAGTCGATGAAGCAGGCGGCGAGGCGGCCGAGACCACCGTTGCCGAGGCCGGGCTCGATCTCCTGGGCACGCAGGAGGTTGAAGTCGAGGCCGAGCGAGGTCATGGCCTGCTCGGCGATGTCTCCGAGGTCGGTGGCGAGCAGCGAGTTACCCATCTGGCGGCCCAGCAGGTACTCGGCCGAGAGGTAGCCGACCATCTTCGTCGGGTTCTGACGACGACGCTCCGCGGTGCGCAGCCAGTCGGCCATGAGGTAGCCGCGGATGGTGCGGGCCAGCGCGAGGTACTGGTCGGTGGTCGTCGAGCGCTTGAGCGCGACGCCGGCCTCGAAGTTGAGTTCGTCGAGGAACGTCTTGGCAAAGCCGTCGACCGTGCGCTCGGGGCCGACAACGGGCTCGGTGGCCCGGGGGCTCGTGGGCTCGAACGCCGAGCCCTTGACGGAGCTGTCGAGGCGCGGGGTCTCGTCGGCGAGCCAGCCTGCGCTGGGACGATCGGACGGGTCGTGGGACATGAACTCTCCGGGGGAAATCGAGGTCGGTCGGGCCCGCTCGTGCGGCACTTCCGATCCTAGGTCGTGGCTGCTGGGTGCCCGATCCACGCGTGACGGTGGCCGTGATGTCTCGCCGAAATCGATTCTCCGGCAGCACTCCCCCCGCGGACAGCTACTCGTCCATATCGCGGGCGGACAGCAGCAGCCGCGGCATCGCCGCAACCGGGACGCCGGCCAGGCGATCAACTTCTCCTCAGAGCCCTCTCGAGGGAAGCGCGCACGTCGTCGGAGTCGGCGCCCAGCGTCCTCGCGCGAGCGACGAAGCCTTCGGCGAGGGAGTCGAGTTCGCTCGTGTCACTCGGACGTTGTCGAGCCTTCACTCGAGTTCCTGCGGCGCGGCGTGTTTCGACGTAGCCCGCGGCCTCGAGTTCCTTGAACGCCCGCGAGACCGTGCCGGGGGCCACCTGCAGATCGCCCGCGAGTTGTCGCACTGTCGGCAGCCTCTCGCCCTGCCCGAGTTCGCCCGTGTCGATGAGGAGGGCCAGCTGCCGCCGGATCTGTTCGTAGGGCGGGGTGGGGTCGGCAGCGTCGACGCGCAGTGCAGTCATCGCGTGGCCGCCCGAGCGAGCTGGGTGCGCACGCCCACGAGGCAGGCGACGAGCGCGATCAGGAGCCCTGCGACGCCGCACCAGTGCGCCACGGGGACCCAGGTCGGCGCACCAGGCTGGGTCGTTCGGGTGCCGCCCGTCACGAGGAGCGCGACGCCGGCAAGGCTGGGACCGAGCGCCAGGAGGGCAATGCACTGGAGCGAGCGAGCACTGCGGTGACGCAGAGCGTTGTCGCTGACGGCTTCTGCGTGATCGGCGTTGAGTTGCGGACGCGCAGCGGCCGCGCGGAGTCCTACGAGCAGGCCGACGCACAGGACGAGCAGGCTGACTCCGAGCGGCACCCCGTAGTAAGCCCCCGGCCATGGGCTGCGGCCTTCGCCCCCGAGGGCCGTCGCCCATTCGACGGCGCGGCCATCGCGGCCCATGTCGTCCGCCGACGCGGTGAGGCCGGCGAGCACGAGCAGTCCGACCAGCGCACCGAGCGTGACGAGCATTGTTGTGGCTGCCGCACGCGAGACGAAGTCGGACGGGTTTCGGCGTGCCAGGGACGCCGAACGCTCGACCGCTCCTTCGCGCGGCGCGCTCATTTCGCCGACCGCCATGACGACGGTGGCCACCGCGCCCGCGAGGGCGGGAGCGACGACAAGGCCACGCCCCAGCGAACCGCCGAAGGTCACGCTCCCGGCGAAGGCCGCGACCCCGCAGACTAGAGCGACGAGGCGAGTGGCGCGAAGATGCCGCCCTGCGCTTCGTTCGATGGATGTGCCCGAGTCGTCACCGCGCCGCGCAGAAAGGGCGACAACCACAATGCCGACGACGAGCATGACCGCGCCGATGAACAGAATGGGCATCCCGGACTCCTTGTTTCAAGTGATTGATACAAGGAGTGTGCGACCCGGCAACCATTTGTGTCAATGGCTTGGAACAAGGGTGTGAGACAACGACCCGCCACCTGAAGCTCACGAGCCCTAGGGGCGTCGCACATGCGTCACCAGAACGAGGGAAACCCGCGGCTCCATCCGCGTCATGGGCCAAGCCAAGATGACAATCGCAGTCGGTATCGTCCTGGCCATCATCAACATGCGCATCATCCGCAGCCGCTACGGCTTCGGCCTGGCCGACACCGACATCCCCGAAGTGCCGGTCGCCGAACCCTCACGGCGTAAGGACACCGCCCGCTACAAGCGGCGCTCCAAACCACGCACGACGAACGCGCCACCTGCCAAGCGCGGCGACCACACAGCCCTACCGGCCTCGATGCAACCGCCGACCATCAGCAGGACAACCACACAGCAGTAACCAACAGCGCGAGACACCTCGCGCCCCCGGCCATGCCCCGCTCACACCAGAGCGGGGCATTTCGCATGCTCGGGGCCGGCCCGAACGCTTCGCAAGGTACTGATCCGGGCGTCAGCGAGGCCGATCGGGCGCAGATTCGGATCAAATGGGCTCTCGGAACGCCGAGCACCGAGTTTCACAAACTCGATGCAGGGTGTTGCACAAACAACCCCGGGCTCCCCGGGTTGGAATCGAACCAACGTCGCTAATCCTGATTCAAAGTCAGGCGGCCCCTGCCAGCAGAGCAACCGGGGAACGTCCGCGAACGGACCGCCCCAGAGTAGTTCACCGCCCGCACCTGCGGCACATCGGCGCACGGCCCGACCCGCGAGCGCCGAACTCGCCTGCGAGCAGGGCACAATGAGGGAATGACGACGTCACGGCCGAAGATCCGCATGACCGGCACCGAGCGTCGGGAGCAACTCATCGGCGTCGGGCGACGCGTCTTCGCCGAGCGCGGCGTCGCCGACGCCACCGTCGAGGAGATCGCGGCCGCGGCCGGCGTCACGAAGCCCGTCGTCTACGAGCACTTCGGCGGCAAGGAAGGCCTCTACGCCGTCGTCGTCGACCGCGAGACCCGCGCCCTGCTCGAAAGCATCGCCGACGCCATCACCGAGGACATGAGTCCGCGTGAGTTCTTCGAACGCGCCACCGTCGCCGAACTGCACTACATCAGCACGCGCCCCGACGGCTTCCGCGTGCTCATTCGCGACGCCCCGTCCTGGCACTCCACCGGCCCCCTGTCGAGCCTCATGTCCGACCTCGCCACGCAGATCGAGACCTACCTCGCGCGCGTCATGCGCCGCCGCGAGATCGACGAGCGCTTCGCCCCCATCTACGCGCAGATGTTCGTCGGCATGGTCGCCCTCACCGGCGACTGGTGGCTCGAACACGGCCACGAGTTCACCGCCGAAGAAATCGCCGCGCACATGGTCAACCTCGGCTGGAACGGCCTCACCGGCCTCGAAGCCTCCCCGCGCCTCGAGACCACGGCCATCGACGCCACTGCACCGCCGCGCGGCAACTCGTCGCTCGTCACGCGTCTCGACGACGCTGCGGACGGCGTCCCGCCGGCCGACGCCTGAACCGGCGCGAGCTCGGCCGGCACCGGGCCAAAGTCTCTCGACGTCAAGTTTCTTGATGCGTCGGTAGACTGCACGCATGACAGGCCACCGCGAACCCCAGCCCGAGACGCGCGGCGACGAGGTCGACGCGATCGTCACAGCCTGGAACACGGTGCGCCCCGATCTCGATGTCACCCCGCTCGACGTCCTCTCGCGCATCAGCCGCATCGCACGTCGCCTCGACCAGGCCCGCTCCTCGGTCTTCACCGAGCACAAGCTCGAAGGCTGGGAGTTCGACGTCATGTCCGCGCTGCGCCGCGCCGGTGAGCCCTTCCAGCTCTCCCCCGGCGCCCTCGTCCAGCAGACCCTCGTCACCTCGGGCACGATGACGAACCGCGTCGACCGCCTCGAGAAGCGCGGCTACGTCGCCCGCGAGCCCTCCCCCAGCGACCGCCGCGGCGTGCTCGTGCGCCTCACACCCGACGGCCTCACCGTCGTCGACGCCGCCTTCGACGCCCTACTCGCCCACGAGCGGCGCCTCCTGTCCGGCATGGACGAACGGGGCCGCGCCGACCTCGCCGACTCCCTGCGCGCCCTTCTCGCCGCCGTCGAGACCTGACGATGACCGCCGACTCCGCGCACCTCCTCGCCCGCGTCCGCGACATCTGCCTCTCGTTCCCCGGCGCCCAGGAGAAGACCTCCCACGGATCGCCCGTTTTCTACACGACGAAGACGTTCTGCTGGTGGGCCGGCCACGTCCACCGCGACGACCGCGCCCGCGGCGTCCCTGACGACGCCCTCGCGCAGGCCATCACGTTCCTGCCCAGCCCCGACGAGCGCGACGCCCTCCTCGCCGACGGCCGCTTCCTCGTCCCCGCCTACCTCGGCACCCGCGGCTGGCTGGCCTACGACCTCAGCGGTCGCCTCGGCGGCCCGGTCGACTGGAGCGAGGTGCACGAGCTGATCGATTCCTCCCACCGCGCGACGGCCGGCAAGCGGCTCATCGCCCAGCTCGACGCCCGCTGACGCGAAGACTTCACCCGAGCTGCACCCGCAACAGCCCCCTTGGCGTTTCCTTCGCGATGTCGGCGAGCGCCTCATCAAGGCCTGGGAACGCGAACTCGTACCCCGTCGCGGTGAGAACGCCGGGCTCCACCCACCGGCTCTTGAGCACGAGTTCGGGCTCCGTGCGGATGACGCGCCCGCCGAACTCGAGCGACCACCGCGGCAGCGGCACTCCACGATCGGGAAGTCGACCGGCGAAGTGACGACGCACGGCCGCCGTCAGCGTCCGGTTCCTCACCGGATGCGGCGAGGCCAGATTCACCGGCCCGGCGATCCGGTCGTCGGCCATGATGTGCCGTACCGCGCCATACACGTCGTCGAGATGGATCCAGCTGAACACCTGGTCGCCGTCACCCTGCGGACCGCTGAACCCGAGCCGCGCGAGGTTGATGAGCGGGCT
The DNA here is from genome assembly GCF_004151355.1 of Dermacoccus sp. 147Ba. Classification (NCBI taxonomy): domain Bacteria; kingdom Bacillati; phylum Actinomycetota; class Actinomycetes; order Micrococcales; family Dermacoccaceae; genus Dermacoccus; species Dermacoccus sp. 147Ba. The sequence continues at coordinate 165,756 of NZ_SEHL01000007.1, read as the reverse complement.
GAGGGCACCGCCGTCCGCGCCGAGCACGATCGACGTTCGCAGCGCCACCTTGCGCACGGACGTCGGGGCGTCAAAGAGTTCACGCTCCCAGGCGCGGGCCACCGACACCGAGAATCCCGTGCCGAGCTCGCCGTCGACCTCGTCCTGCGGCCGGTCACGGGCGTCGCGGTAGATCGTGCCCGTGCTGGCGTTCAGCCAGACGCTCGGCGGGTTCGGGCAACGCGCCAGCGCCTCACCGAGGCTGCGCGTCGTCTCCGTGCGCGAGGAGAAGATCTCGTCGGCCGTCTTCTTCGTGTACCGGCAGCTGACGGAGCGACCGGCCAGGTTGAGCAGCGCGTCGGCGCCGTCGAGCACGGGCGCGAGGTCGTCGTCCCACTGCGCGTCGTTCTGCGCGCCGCGCCCGACCGTCCGGACCTCGAACCCGTCATGCCGGAACGCCTCCTGCAGCCGTCGGCCCATGAAGCCCGAGGCCCCCGCCATGACAATCACGCCTGAGTTCATTTCTGCTCCTTCGACAGCCGGGCGATGAGATCGGTGAGGTCGCCCGTCACGCCACGGGCGAAGGGCAAGCGCGCGAGTGACAGCAGCTTGCCCACGATGGGCGGCGCGCCCTCGACGAGGGTCTGCGTCCGCTGCAGACCGGGCGAGTCGTCGACGGCCCAATGGAGCACCACGCCGAGGTACGCCGTCCACAGCAGCACCGGCAACTGCTCGCCGAGCCGCCCCCTCGGCACCTCCGAGGAGATGGCGAGCACGTGGCGCACGAGGGCGATGGCCTCGTCACGCGGCGACGCGGACTCGGCCGAGAACGGACTGACGCCGGCGCCCGGACGCAACGCGACGTGCAGCATCGTCGAACCGAAGTCGTAGTACGGCGCGTTGACCTCGATGCCCGCCTCCCACAGCACCCGCAGGTTCTGCGCCAGCGGCGCCCCCTCGCGCAGGCGCGGCTCCGCGAGGCGGCGGTGCTCGACCTGGATGCGCCGGTACAACTCCTGGACGAAGGCGTCCTTGCCGTCGAAGTAGTAGTACGCGTTGCCCTGCGAGACACCCGCCTCGGTGGCGATGAGGCGCATTGTCGTCTTCTCGTAACCCCGTTCACGGAACAGGCGCAGCGCTGTTTCGACGAGCACCTCCCGTGTGGCTTCCGACTTCGTCGTCATGGGAGGAACACTACGCCTTTTTGAACGTGTTCAAAACTAGTGTGGCCAGATACGCGAACGCCCGGTCGGACCGTGGGGTCCGACCGGGCGTCGTCTTCGTGCGCCGTCGTCAGCTGAGGAGTTCGGCCGCCTCGAGCCACTCGAGCTCGAGGCCCTCCTTCTCGTCGAGCACGGCCTGCAACTTCACGTTGATCTCGGCGGCCCTGCCGTAGTCGCTCGCCGCGGCGGCGAGTTCGTCGTGCAGCTTCGCCTCGCGGTCGGCCACCTTCGCGAGCTGACGCTCGATGCGCGCCACCGTCTTGCGCGCCTCGCGCTCTTCGGCGGCCGAGACCTGGCGCGCCGGAGCGGCGTCGCCCTCAGCGAGCGATGTTGCGTCGACGCCCTTGGCCGCGGCGCCCTGACGCTCGAACGCCGCCTGCGCCTCGAGGTGGTGCTTGCGCAGTTCGAGGTACTGCTCGACGCCACCGACGAGGTCAAGAATCTTGCCGTCGCCGAGCAGCGCGACCTGACGGTCACACATGCGCTCGAGGAGGTACCGGTCGTGCGAGACGACGAGCAGGGTGCCCGCCCAGCCGTCGAGCACGTCCTCCATCGACGTCAGCGTCTCGATGTCGAGATCGTTCGTCGGCTCGTCGAGCAGCAGGACGTTCGGCTCGGCCATGAGCAGGCGCAGAAACTGCAGACGCCGACGCTCACCACCCGACAGCTCGGAGACGCGCGACTGCTGACGCCCGCCCGAAAACCCGAGCCGCTTCGCCAGCTGCGAGGCGGAGGTCTCCTTGCCGTCGAGCACGATGTAGCTCGCGACGTCGGTGATGGCCTCGATGACGCGCCAGCCCTCCACCGTGTCGAGTTCGCGCACCTCCTGCGTCAGGTACGCGATTTTGACGGTCTTGCCCTCCTTGCGCTTGCCCGCCGACAGCTCCTGCTGCCCGGCGATCGCGCGCAGCAGCGTCGACTTGCCCGCACCGTTCACCCCGACGATGCCCGTGCGCTCACCCGGAGCGAGGCGCCACGTCTGCTTGGCGAGCAGCTCCCGCCCGCCGACGGTGATCGACGCGTCGATGAGGTCGACGACGTCCTTGCCCAGGCGCGTCGTCGCGAAGCGCACGAGTTCGACGTCGTTGCGCGGGTCCGGCTCGTTCTTGATGAGCTCGTTCGCGGCGTCGATGCGGAACTTCGGCTTGCTCGTGCGCGCCGGCGCCCCGCGCTGCAGCCAGGCGAGCTCCTTGCGCAGGAGGTTCTGCCGACGCTCCTCCGTGACGGCGGCGATGCGCGCTCGCTCGGCCTTCGCCAGGACGAAGGCTGCGTACCCGCCCTCGTACTGCTCGACGCGGCCGTCGATGACTTCCCACGTGTTCGTGCTCGTCGCGTCGAGGAACCACCGGTCGTGGGTGATCGTGACGAGCGCCGTACCGGGCCGGTTGCGGCGCGTCGACAGGAACGTGGCGAGCCACTGGACGCCCTCGACGTCGAGGTGGTTGGTGGGCTCGTCGAGCAGAAGGAGGTCGGGGTCGTCGACGAGGAGGCGCGCGAGCGCGATGCGGCGGCGCTCACCACCCGACTTCGGGCCGACGACGTCGGAGAGCTCCATGCCCGGGATGAGCCCGTTGATGACGTCGCGGATGCGCGCGTCACCGGCCCACTCGTGCTCCGCGCGGTCGCCCACGACGGCGTCGAGGACGGTCGATTCCGGTGGAATCGTGTCGGTCTGCGTCAGCATGCCGAGCGTCAGGCCGTTCGTGCGGGTGAGGCGGCCGCCGTCGACGGCGTGCACGCCCGCGAGCACCTTGAGCAGCGTCGACTTGCCCCCACCGTTGCGGCCCACGATGCCGATGCGGTCGCCGCCGGAGATGCCCAGCGACACGTCGTCGAGCAACTGCTGGGTGCCGAGGGCGAGTGAGATCTTCTCAGCGGAGACGAGGTTGACCATGGCCGCGATTCTCCCCCACCGCGGCGGGCCGCCCAAACCTGAGGGCCTGCGTCAGTCGACGACGAGCACCTGGGCGCCGTGGGGCGTCGAACTGGCGTGGACGAAGTCGTCCGCCAGGCCACCGGCTTCCAGCACGCGCCGCAGGGCGACGGCGTCCTGCCGATCCTTGAGCAGGAACGCGACCGTGGGGCCCGAACCGGACACGAGCGCGCACAGCGCCCCCATCTCGAGGCCCATCTCCATGAGCGGGCGCAGTGACGGCATGAGCGACAGGGCGGCCGACTCGAGGTCGTTGTGCATGGCGAGCGCGACGCCGTGCACGTCACCCGAACGCAGGCTCGCGAGCAAACCGTCGGACGGCTGCGGCTCGGGCACGTCCTCACCCTCGCGCAGCCGGTCGCACTCGGCGTACACGGACGGGGTCGAGAGCCCCTCGTGCGTGAGCGCGAACAGCCACTCGAAGGTACCGGTGGCGAGCACCGGGACGATCTGCTCGCCGCGGCCCGTACCGAGCGCGGTGCCCCCGGTGAGGGCGAACGGCACGTCGGATCCGAGCTCGGCGGCGATCTCCTCGAGCTCGTGTCGGCGCAGGTCGAGCCCCCACAGGGTGTCGCACGCGACGAGGGTGGCGGCCGCGTCGGCCGAACCGCCGGCCATGCCGCCCGCCACCGGGATGGCCTTGACGATACGGATCGCGCACCGCTCCTCGACGTCGAAGCGCTCGGCGAGCAGCGCCGCCGCGCGGTAGGCGAGGTTGGTCTCGTCGGTGGGCACCTTGTCCTCACCCACGCCCGTGACGCTGACGGAGAACTCGGCGTCCGGCGTCACCGTCACCTCGTCGAAGATGTCGACGGCGTGGAACGTGGTGGCGAGGTCGTGGAAACCGTCGTCGCGCAACGGACCGACCCGCAGCTCGAGATTCACCTTGGCGGGAACCCGAACGACGACCCGGGTGGCACGTGCGATCTCAGCGGTCATGCCCCCACCCTATGCACGCGGCGTGTCGCCCATGGCCTCTCGCGCTGCGGCGATGGCCGCGAACTCCTCGATGCCGAGGCGTTCACCGCGGGTACGCGGGTCGATGCCGGCCGCGACGAGCGCTGCCTCGGCCTTGTCGGCACCGCCGGCCCACCCCGCCAGCGCCGCCCGCAGCGTCTTGCGACGCTGCGCGAATGCCGCGTCGATGCAGGCGAAGACGCTCTCGCGCGACGCGCTCGTCGTCGGCGGATCGCGGCGCGCCATCGCGACGAGACCGGAGTCGACGTTGGGAGCGGGCCAGAAGACGTTGCGTCCGACACGGTCGGCGAGGCGAACGTCGGCGTACCAAGCCGCCTTGACGCTCGGGACACCGTAGACCTTGCTGCCTGGCTCGGCCGCGAGGCGCTGCGCCACCTCCAGCTGCACCATGACGAGCACGCGCTCGAGGGAGGCGAAGAACTCGAGGAAGTTGAGAACCACCGGCACCGACACGTTGTACGGCAGGTTCGCGACGAGCGCCGTCGGCTCGTGGGGCAACGACGTGACCGTGAGCGCGTCGGCCTGGACGAGGGTGAGCTTGTCGGCATCGGCCGGCGCGATCGTCTCGACGGTGGCGGGTAGCTGCGCCGCGAGGTTCGGATCCACCTCGATGGCCGTGACGCCGGCGACCTGCGGCAGCAACGCGAGCGTCAAGGACCCGAGCCCCGGGCCGACCTCGACGACGTGGTCGCCCGGCCCCACCCCGGCGAGGCGCACGATCTTGCGCACCGTGTTCGGGTCGATGACGAAGTTCTGCCCCCACGTCTTCGTCGGGCGAACCCCGAGACGCTCGGCGAGCGCCCGAATGTCAGCGGCCGACAGCAACCCCCGCGTCTCGCCGGGCTCGGTACGTGCAGCCTGCGCGGCGTCGTCAACCATGCGCCCACCCTATCGGGCATGCGAGAAGCGGCCGCCTCCCGAAGGAGACGACCGCTTCGTCACGAACGACCTGTTGGTCAGCGCTTGTGGCAGACCGGCCAAGCGCCCGGGCCCTGCACGGCGAGGACCTTGTCGGCGATCGCCATCTGCTGCGCCGGGGTGGCGAGGTCGGCGCGCGGCGCGTACGCCGTACCGCCGAAGCCGGCCCACGTCTGCTGCGTGAACTGCAGACCACCGTAGAAGCCGTTACCGGTGTTGATGCTCCAGTTGTTGCCCGATTCGCACGAGGCGATGCGGTTCCAGTAGCCGGAGCGCGAGCTGCCGCCGGGAGCCGCGGACTGCTGCTTCTTCGGTGCGGACTGCTGCTTCTTCGGTGCGGACTGCTGCGTCACAGCCTGACGGGCCTGCGAGCGCGAGACCTGCTTCTGAGCCTGCGGCTGGGCGGTCTGGGCCTGACCCGTGCCGATCGTGATGACGCGGCGCACGGCGCTCTTGGTCACCTTGGAGTCGATCGACTTCGAGGAGACGACACGCTCGCCCTTCTTGGCGGAGCGGTACGTGACGGTGGCGGCGCCGTCGCGGCCGGCCTGCGTCACCTTGGACGTGCCCTTGGGCATGTCCTTGCTGTAGACGTAAACCGTCTTGTTCGGGACGGCCTCGACCTGGGTCCAGTTCACGTACGTGAGAGCCGGGGCGGCCTGGCGGGCCTGCGAGCGCGAAGCGCGCTTCGAGTCGTTCTTGGTGGCCTGCGTCTGCTTGGACGTGGCGCTCTCCGACGGCTTCGCCGAGGACGTGCTCGGGGACGGCGTGGAGGAGGAGGAGGAGCTCGACGAGCTCGAGCTGATCGTGGGAACGTCGGACGCCGTGTTCGAGTCGGACGTGCCGCAGGCAGCGAGCGTCGAGGCGGCCGCAACAGCAGCGACGGCGGCGAGCGAGCGGGACGTGGTGCGGCTGGTGAGGTTGGTCATCATGCTCCGATGTCGTAGGTCCCGGCACTGGGGGCACGCGCACGCTGCGGTAACAGCGGGAAGGCTGACGTTCCTGATGAGAACGTGGCCGAAGCCCCCTTCGAGGGGCGGCGCGTCCGGTGATCCAGACTCGGGCGAACCAGATACACCTTGCCGAAAGCACGGGCACGGATCAAACCAAGGTAACGAAAATGTAACGCGAGGCAGGCGGGGCTACCCTGAAACACGCGCTATCGCAGGCGAAAAGCCGTGCGTGTGGCGTTCGTCACATCATCGGCTCCTATCGGTGCCTCGAGCGACTCGGACCTGCCGGGGTACGAGGCGTTCACCACGGTCCGTAGACGCGCTCCGAGTTCTCGCTCAGGGCCGCGCAGAGCGTCGAGACGTCGACGTTCTTGACCTCGGCCAGGGCGCGCACCGTGAGGGGCACGAGCGCGGGGGCGTTCGTCGCGCCGCGGTGCGGCGACGGCGTCAGATACGGAGCGTCCGTCTCGACGAGCAGGTTCTCGAGCGGCACCTGGGCCAGGGCGTCGCGCAGATCACGCGCGTTCTTGAACGTGACGACGCCCGCCACCGAGACGTAGTACCCGCGCTCGACGCACTCGCGCGCCATCTCGACGTCACCGCTGAAGCAGTGCAGCACCGTGACGTCCGGCGCGCCGTCCTCGGCGAGGATGCGCATGACGTCGTCGTGCGCGTCACGGTCGTGGATCTGCAGTGCCTTGCCGAGCTTCTTCGCGAGGGCGATGTGCCAGCGGAAACCGCTCTGCTGCACGGCGATGCCGTCGGGGCCGGTGCGGAAGTAGTCGAGGCCCGTCTCCCCCACCGCGCGCACCCGGGAGTGCTGGGCGATGCGCTCGATCTCGAGGTACGCCGCGTCCAACTCGCTCGCCTCGGCGAGCTTCGGCACCTCGTTGGGGTGCAGCGCGACCGCGCCGAGAAGCTCGGGGTGCTCGTCGATGACGCGTTCGGTGAAGCGCGCTCCGTCGAGATCGCACCCGACCTGCACCATGCGGTCGACGCCGACCGCCACCGCTTCGTCGATCGTGCGGCGAACGTCGGGCGTCGGCGCCCCGTCACGGCTGATGTCGAGGTGCGTGTGGTTGTCGACGACGGCCAGCGGCAACGGTTGAGGCGCCTCCGGCTTGTCGCGGTACGTGCGGTTCTCGTCGTTCATCGCCCCTCCTCGCGGGGTGTTCGCCCTCGGCTCAGGCCGAGGCGTTCATCCGCTCGAGTTCCTCGTCGACGACCGACGGGTCGAACTTCTTGAACGCGGGCTTCGGCTTGGCGACCGGCGTGCCCGGCGTGATGTCGCGCGGCTGCCAGCACGGCGTGTTCGAGTACTCGCCCGTGATGATGCGGTACGGGCGGCCGTCGTCGAGGTCGGTGACCTCCTTCGCCACCGGCATCGGCATGAACTCGCCCTCGCCGCCCATGACCTCGTGCACGAGGTTGGCCGAGAACGGCACGAACGGCGCCATCATCGTGTTGAGGTCGACGACACACTGAGCCAGCGTGTGCAGCACCGTCGCGAGACGTTCGCGCTGATCGTCGCCCTTGAGCTTGAACGGCTCCGTCACGGTGACGTAGCGGTTGGCCTCACCGACGAGGCGCATCGTCTCCGTGAGCGCCGCCTTGAGTCGGTTGCGCTCGATGAGCGATCCGACGGTGGCGAAGCCGCCGCGCACCTGCTCGAGCACGGCGCGATCGACGTCCTCGAGCTCGCCCGGGGACGGGATCTCACCGAAGTTCTTGTGGATCATGTTCGCCGTGCGGTTGACGAGGTTGCCCCAGCCCGCGACGAGCTCGGAGTTGTTGCGCTGCACGAACTCTGCCCACGTGAAGTCGGCGTCCTGCGCCTCCGGCCCGGCCGCACAGATGAAGTAGCGCAGCGGATCCGGGCCGTAACGCTCCACGACGTCCTTGACGTAGATGACGTGCCCGCGGCTCGTGGAGAACTGCTTGCCCTCCATCGTCATGAACTCGGAACTCACGACCTCGCTGGGCAACTCCAGGCGACCGAACTCGCTCACCGAACCGCCCTTCGAGCCCTCACCGTTCGCACCGAGAAGCTCCGCGGGCCAGATCTGACTGTGGAAGGTGATGTTGTCCTTCCCCATGAAGTACTTCGAGATGATCGCTCCTTCGTCGCGATCATCGCGAAGTACTTCTGATGTCTTCTGGGCGCCGCTCCTCGCTGCGCTCGTCGCGTCACCGGTGCTCGCTTCGCTCGCGGCCGCGGTCTGGTCGACGAGCTGGCGCGCCACGTCGGCGTTCCACCACTCGCGCCACTTGTCGGGCTCGCCGAGGCGGCGCGCCCACTCGATGGACGCCGACAGGTAGCCGACGACGGCGTCGAACCACACGTAGAGGCGCTTCGTCGGCAGGTCGCGCCAGCCGTCGAGCGGCACCGGGATGCCCCAGTCGATGTCGCGCGTCATGGCGCGCGGACGGATCTCCTTGAGGATGTTCTGGCTGAACTTGATGACGTTCGGGCGCCACGAGCCCGCCGCCTCACGGCCGTCGAGCCACGCCGCGAGGGCGTCGGCGAGGGCCGGAAGGTCGAGGAAGAAGTGTTGCGTCTCGATGAACTCCGGCGTCTCGCCGTTGATCTTCGACTTCGGGTCGATGAGATCGGTGGGGTCGAGCTGGTTACCGCAGTTGTCGCACTGATCGCCGCGCGCCTCGGGGTACTTGCAGATCGGGCAGGTGCCCTCGATGTAGCGGTCGGGCAGCGTGCGGCCGGTCGACGGGCTGATGGCGCCGCTCGTCGTCTGCTCGACCATGTAGCCGTTCTCGTACAGGGCGAGGAACAGCTTCTGCACGACGTCGTAATGGTTGGCCGTCGTCGTGCGGGTGAACAGGTCGTACGACAGGCCGAGGCCGACGAGGTCGTCGACGATGATGCTCGCGTTCTCGTCCGCGAACTCCTGCGGGGTCTTGCCCGCCTTCTCCGCCATGATGACGATCGGGGTGCCGTGCTCGTCCGTACCCGACACCATGAGGACGTCGTGGCCGGCCATCCGCATGTAGCGGCTGTAGACATCGGAGGGCACACCGAAACCGGCGACGTGCCCGATGTGACGGGGGCCGTTGGCATACGGCCAGGCAACAGCGGAAAGCACCTTGGTCATGCGGGCCAGTCTAGGAGGCGCCGACAAATCAGCCCCGTGGCGTTCACGACAGGCCGATTCTGTAGTCGTTGCGCGTCATAGGTGACGCGCAACGACTACAGAATCGGGGAATAGGGGTGCGTGTGCCACAGTTGTCGCAATGTTTTGACGCTTTGACGACAAGGAACGCCCATGTTCGCTGCACTGACCGGTGCGGGACTCTCCGCTGCGGCAGGCCTCAACGCCTACATCCCGTTCCTCCTCGTGGCGCTCCTCGCGCGCTTCACGGACGTCGTCAACCTGCCGGCCGGGTTCGAGTGGGTCGAGAGCACGTGGGCCATCGTTATCGGGGCGGTCCTTCTCATCGGCGAGGTGGTCGTCGACAAGATCCCGGCCCTCGACTCCGTCAATGACGCCCTCGGCACCGTCGTGCGTCCCGCGTCCGGCGCGGTCGTGTTCGCCGCCACCGCCGCGGCCGCCGACCTCGACAGCTCCGCCTGGATGACCGATCACCCGTGGGTCGGCCTCATCGGCGGCGCCATCGTCGCCGGCATCTTCCACACCGGCAAGGCTGCGGCCCGACCCGTCGCGAACGCCGGAACGGCGGGCTTCGCCGCCCCTGTCCTGTCCACCGCCGAGGACGCCGCCGCCGTCACCCTGAGCCTCGCCGCCGTCTTCGCGCCGGTGCTGGCTCTCGTCCTGCTGCTCCTCGTCGCGTGGATGCTCTGGCGCGCGTGGCGCAGCGTCGTGCGCATGCGTGAGCGACGAGCCGATCGGCGCCGCGCCGCCGGGGTGGTCTGACGATGGCCTTCCCCCGACTCGACCGCGACCCGGACATCGAAGGTCGCATCCGACGCCGTCGGCGTATCCGCAACGTCCTCATCGGAGCCGTCCTGGCGGTCACCGTCATTGCCGGCGTGCAGACGTGGCGCAACGTCACCCACGAGAAGTCGACGGCGCACGTGGCGACGAAAACGGTCACCGTCATCTCCGCCGAGCGCAAGGGCGACGACGTTCACGTCCGCGCCCGCCTCGACGCGCCGTCACCTGCGGGCACCTCGCACGAACTCGAGGGCGTCGTGCCGGCGTCGACGTGGAACCTGACGAAGGTGCTATGGGCGTGCTACCCGCCGAGCGACCCCGACCGCGGTGAACTGCGCACTCCGCTCGACCCCGACTGCACGAACTTCGTCACAAACCTCGACTGATCAGCGAGCCGCGATGCTCGCGTCGTAGAGCGCCTTCTTCGACAGGCCCGTGGCCTCCGCGACCTGGGCACACGCGTCCTTGAGGCGCACGCCGCCACTCGCGAGGTCGAGCACGGTGGCGACGCCGTCCTCGAGCGAAACCTCCTTCACAGCACCGCCCTCGACGACGACGGTGATCTCACCCCGCGCCCCCTCGACGGCCCATTCGGCGAGTTCCGCGAGAGCGCCGCGGCGCACCTCCTCGTAGGTCTTCGTCAGCTCACGACAGACGGCGGCGCGACGCTCGCCGCCGAACGCCTCCGCCATCGCCTCTAGCGTCGCGGCCAACCGGTGCGGCGCCTCGAAGAAGACCATCGTGCGCTGCTCGTCCGCGAGGCCCGCCAGCATGCGCGAACGCTCCCCCGCCTTGCGCGGCGGGAACCCCTCGAAGCAGAACCGGTCGACGGGCAGGCCCGACACCGCGAGCGCCATGAGCACGGCCGACGGCCCGGGCACACACGTCACCGCGAGGTCGCGCTCGACACACGCCGCGACGAGGCGATACCCCGGGTCGGAGACGCTCGGCATACCGGCGTCCGTGACGAGCAGGACGCGCTCGCCCGCGGCGATGCGCTCGACGATCTCCGGCGTGCGGCGGGCCTCGTTGTGCTCGTGGTAACTCAGCATCGTGCCGCTCGGCGTGACGCCGAGGGCGTCGCACAGGCGCTTCGTGCGGCGCGTGTCCTCGGCCAGGACGACCGGCGCATCGGTGAGTTCCTGCGCGAGGCGCGGCGCGGCGTCTGCGGGGTCACCGATCGGGGTGGCGGCCAAGACGAGGGCGCCCTCGGACGACGAGATCTGCTTCACCGGCCCATCGTGTCACGGCTCGTGCACGCGCTCCGGTCGCACCGATTAGGCTCGGGGCGCAAGGTTCCACGCCCGGCGCACGCCGCCGGACGACCTCTGAGGACGGCCCACGGTGAATGCGAGCACGAGCGTCGAGCCCGACGACGAATCGGCGACTGCCGAGCCCGCCACCGACGTTTCGCGCGAAGAACTCGATCTGCGCCGCCGTCTGCTCGGCGAACCGCTCACCGCGAAGGCGAAGCTGTGGGGCTGGATCGGCCCCCTGATCGTCACCGTTCTGGCCGGGTTCCTACGCCTGTGGGATCTCGGGCGACCGCACCAGCTCGTGTTCGACGAGACGTATTACGTCAAGCAGGGCTGGTCCATGATGCTCTACGGGCACGAGCGCAAGGTGCCCGAGAACATGCCCGAGCCCGACGCGTTCTTCACGCACAACCAGGTCGCCACCGTCTACGGGCCGGAGCCGGACTTCATCGTCCACCCGCCGTTCGGCAAGTGGGTCATCGGCGCCGGTGAGCACCTGTTCGGCATCACATCGTCGTTCGGGTGGCGCATCTCCGTCGCGCTCGCCGGCACGCTTGCGGTGCTCCTCGTCGGGCGTGCCGCCTGGCACCTGTTCCGTTCCGCCACCCTCGCGACGATCGCCGCGATCCTCACCGCGTTCGAGGGCATGGAGTTCGTCATGTCGCGCACGTCGGTGCTCGACGGGCTCGTCAGCTTCTGGGCGCTCGCCGCGTTCGTCGCGATCCTCGCCGACCGCGACCGCACCCGTCGCCTTCTCGCCCACAAGGTCGCCACGCTCAAGAACGACGGCACGTGGGACGGCGACGACAAGATCGGCCAGCGGCTGCGCCTCGGCGGGCCGTCGCTCGGTCTGCGTCCGTGGCGTTGGGTCGCCGCCGTCTGCCTGGGCCTCGGCATGGCGACGAAGTGGTCGGACGGCTTCTACCTCGTCGCCCTCGGGCTCGTGAGCGTCTTCTGGGATCTGGGCGCCCGCCGCGCCATCGGGGCGCGCCGCTGGTTCTCGAGCACGATCGTCAAGGACGGCTTCACCGGCGCGCTCATCATGGTGCCCGTGGCCTGCCTGACGTACCTGGTCACCTGGGCCGGCTGGCTGCGCTCCACCGACGGTTGGGGTCGTCACTGGGCCGAACAGAACCCCGCGACGAAGGACACCGGCTTCTCGCCCGACTCGAGCCTCTTCGGGTGGATGCCGGACGCCCTGCGGAGCCTGTGGCAGTACCACATCCAGATGTACGACTCGGCGAAGAGCATCACCTCGCCGCACACCTACCAGTCGAACCCGTGGACCTGGATGGCGCAGACGCGCCCCACGTCGTTCTTCTACGAGAGCCCGGCCAGGGGCGTCGAGGGGTGCGGCGTCAACGAGTGCTCGAAGGCCATCACGTCGCTCGGCAACGTGAGCATCTGGTGGGCCGGTATCGGCGCCATCCTCGTGTGCCTGTTCATGTGGGCGTTGCGCCGCGACTGGCGCCCCGGCGTCCTGCTCGCCCTCATCGCGGCCGGCTGGCTGCCCTGGTTCGGCTACCAGGAGCGCACGATCTTCACGTTCTACGCCGTCGTTTTCGCGCCCTACGTCATCCTCGCGGTGACGTACTGTCTCGGCCTCATCCTCGGCCCGGCGCACGCCTCGCTCAAGCGTCGACGTATCGGCGCGGGGGTGGTCGGCGCGTACGTCGTGCTGGCCGTCGGCGTCTTCATCTTCTTATGGCCGATCTACACGGCCCAGGTCATCCCGCACAGTCACTGGAGCTGGCGGATGTGGCTACCGTCCTGGATCTGACGGGCCCTCGGCGTCGGGGCCCGAGCCCGTCAGGTCACGATCCCGGCACGATCGCCGAAACTTCGATTGTGCATATTGCCGTGGGGCAGGTGCCGGGTGCAGAGTGCGACGCATGAACGCACCCCAGCCTGACTCCGACGGCCCGTCGGCCCTGAGCAGCGGCCTCAAGCCGCGGCACGTCACGATGATCTCGATTGCGGGCGTCATCGGCGCCGGGCTCTTCGTCGGTTCGGCCGCAGCCATCAAGCTCGCCGGCCCGTCCGTTCTCATCTCCTACGCGCTCGCCGGGACGCTCGTCGTCCTCGTCATGCGCATGCTCGGCGAGATGGCGACGGCGAACCCCGACTCGGGTTCCTTCTCCGTCTACGCCGACCGCGCGCTGGGGCGCTGGGCCGGGTTCTCGATCGGCTGGCTGTACTGGTGGTTCTGGGTGCTCGTCATCCCGGTCGAGGCCACGGCCGGCGCGAAGATCCTCTCCGGCTGGATCGACTGGCCCCAGTGGGTGTTCGCGTTCATCATCACGGCGTTGCTCACGGTGACGAACCTGTTCTCCGTCGCGAACTACGGCGAGTTCGAGTTCTGGTTCGCGCTCGTCAAGGTGCTCGCCATCGTCGGGTTCATCGGCCTCGGTGTGTTTGCGATCCTCGGCCTGCTCCCCGGTTCACACACATCCGGCTTGAGCGGCTTCACCGACTACGGCTTCTTCGCCGACGGCTGGAGCGGCGTGCTCGCGGCCATGCTCACAACGATGTTCACCTTCATGGGCACGGAGATCGTGACGATCGCCGCGGCGGAGTCGAACAACCCCGTCGAGGGCATCCGCAAGGCCGTGAACTCCGTCATCTGGCGTATTTCGCTGTTCTACCTGGGCTCGATCTTCGTCGTCATCGCGCTGACGAAGTGGAACAGCGCTTCGCTGCAGGAGAACGGTTCCTACCAGGAGGCGCTCAACAACATGGGGTTGAGCAAGTTGGCGACGGTGCTCGCGTTCGTCATCCTGACGGCGGTTGCGTCGTGTCTGAACTCGGCGCTCTACACGGCCAGCCGCATGGCCTACAGCCTCGGTCAGCGCGGCGACGCACCGAAGGCCTTCGCCTCGACGAACAAGCGCGGCGTGCCGCAGGTGGCCATCCTGGCGTCCGTGGCGGTGGGCTTCCTCGCGGTGTTCGGCAACTATCTGCTGCCCGAGAAGATCTTCACGTACCTGCTGTCGACGTCTGGCGCGATCGCACTGTTCGTCTACATCGTCATCGCCGTGACGCAGCTGCGCGCACGTGCGGCGATGGACAAGGCGGGCGCGCGCCCGGCCGTCCGCATGTGGGCGTTCCCGGTGTTGACGTACCTGACGATCGCGTTCATCGTGTTCACGCTGGGCGCGATGGCGCTGCGCGAGGACCAGCAGCTCAACCTGTTCCTCACGCTCGGCCTCGCGGCCGTCGTCATCGGGGTCGGTGTGGCGAAGCACGGCTTCCGTGGGGGCAGCGAGGACGAGATCATCAGGGCCGTCGAGTCGGCCGATACTGCCGATGTGGCCGACGACGTCGCGCCGTCCGGGCCGCCGAGGGTCTGACGCTCGGGGTTGCTCGTGCGGGCGTGCCCGCTCTTCGTTCGCGGAGGGCGGGCCCCGTTGTGTGCGCGAGGTTTCGGCTCGCCGACACCGGTTGGCCGAGTGTTCACCTCGGTGGTAACGTGTCACTCGCTTCAAGGGGCTATGGCGCAGTTGGTAGCGCGTCTCGTTCGCAATGAGAAGGTCTGGGGTTCGAATCCCCATAGCTCCACTTGTACGCCGAAGGGGCCGGACACGCTTTTCGTCCGGCCCCTTCGGCGTACCCATCGACATGGCGATTCGAGGAGCCGCCGCAGCGGAGCGAGGTCGGCGGAGTCCCCATAGCTCCACCAACGTCAGAACGGCCAGGACACGCTTCTCGTCCTGGCCGTCCTGGCCGTCCTGGCCGTTCTGACGTTTATCGAACTCTGTGATTCGAGGAGGAGGGCGAGCGCCAGCGAGCCCGACGGAGTCCCCATAGCTCGCGGAGGGGAACCCACCCCAGTGGCCGCCTCCCGCAAGAAGGGCCGAAATTTCCCCGTCTTGCGCGCAACCCGGCCCCTTGGACACCACAAGGGAAGGATCCTTCCCGCCCTGTGCAGGAGCTGCGAGGGCGAGCGTCAGGCACCCGGTCGACATCTCCGAGACACCCGCGTCATCTTCGCGTGGACGCCGCCCCGCGCTGGCCGCGCACGATGCTCCTCACGGCGAACGTCACGAGGATCAGCCAGGCGAGTAGCGCCAGCGGGATGAAGCAGGTGGCCGTACGCACTCGGCCGGTCCCAGCTGTATTGGCCGGAGCCGAGGCGGTACACCTCGACTTCCTCCCCCATCCGCCTGTCACCCTCGATGAACCCCAGCCGGCGATCATCGAAATAGATCGCCAGCCGCGGAGACTTTACTGCCCCGCCGCCCGAGAACCGGTCCGTGACCACGCCGTGCACCTTCACCGGCTCGGTGGCGCGGTCTTGCACGGCCTGACGCCAGGCCATCGCTCCGATGCCGCAGAACGCCACGGTGGCGACGGCGAGCAACCCGATGAGGAACACTGCGGCCGATCGCTTCATCGGTCGGTCGGTCGTCGTGCGCGATGACATGGCCGAAATCGTGCGAATCCTGGAGGCGGACACCCGACTCAGGCACCCCTCGTCTGCAGAACTCACAACCTTGGGCCTTGTTCGCCGAGCATGGCCGTCGGCAGGCCTACAAGGCCCAACCTTGGGAGTTTTCCGCCGCCACAGGGCGACCCACGCAGCAGCCAGCCCGCGACGGACGAAGGCGCCCACCGCTTCACAGCGATGGGCGCCTTCGTCAGGACGTTGCGGCGGGGTCAGCCGGCGCGGTAGACCTCGGGCAGTTCGTCGTAGTCCTCGTCGAGGGCCATGCCATCGAAGGGAATCTCGTCGACGGGTGCGTTCTCGTAGCGGGCGGCGAGCGGGCGGGTGTCGGTCTCGTCGACCGTGGCCGCAGGAGCGACCTCCTCGCGCTCGGCCTTGGCCTTCATCGTGTACGTCGGGCGTGGGACGTCGACCGGCGCCCACTGGCGGGCGTCGAACACCTCGGCCTCGGCCTTCGCGACGGCGTCCGTGTGCGTCTCGGTCTCGACGACCTCGACAGCTTCCTCACGCTCGACCGGCGTCTGCGCAACGAGCGGCGAACGCTTCGTCGAGGTGGCAGCCGGAGCGGCAGCCTTCGCGGTCGGCGCCACGGTGGCGGACTTCGTCGGACCCTCGGCGGACGCCTTGGGCGCGCGCACCGGACGAGCGGCCGGCTTGGCCGCGCGAGCCTGACGTGCCGCGATGGCGCTGCGGCGCAGCCACACGACGACGCCACCGACAGCAGCGAGACCGAGCAGCGGCGTCCACGCCGGCACGACACCGAACGGCGCGAGCACGACCGTGAGCACGAGAAGTGCCAGAGCGGCGAGGAGCGCGCCGGCCTTCACCTCCGGGGAAGAGAGGGAAAGACCACCGACGCGCTCCGTCGCCTTCGACGTGGAAGCGGCAGCAGGAGCGACCGATTCGGTGCCAGCAGCGTCAGCAGCGGGCTTGGCACCCTTGACCGAGACCTGGGGGCGAAGCAGCGTCGGCTTCGCCTCCTCGTCGCGACGAGTCGCTTGCGCCTTCACCGGCGTTCGACGTTCGAGCATCCTCATCGCCTCCGAGAATCGGTCGACGGTGCGGGCGGTTGCGAGGTCTTCGCGGCGCCGCACCCAGTGCTGGAGCATGTAGGCAGCCCACACGGCAAAGATGACGAAGAAAATCAGGCTGCTGGATCTCACGTCACAAAGGCTATGGGTCGAACACATCACAACGAGTGAGACACGCCGGGCGTGTCGCGCCTCGTTCCTGACGGGTTTCGGGTATCAGCCCGAAAGTCGCCCCACGAGACCGCCCGCACCGACCTCGTCGGCCGTCACCGCGAAGGTGCGGTGATCACGCCACTCCCCCGCGATGTGGAGGAAAGAACGGCGCACGCCCTCGTCGCGGAGGCCGAGTTTCTCCACCACCCGAAGCGAATTCACGTTCTCGGGGCGCACGTTGATCTCGATGCGGTGCAGCCGCTCGACACCGAAGCAGTGGTCGATCGCCATGGCCACTGCGGCCGGCGTGATGCCCCGGCCCGCGTACCGCTCGGCAATCCAGTACCCGATGGTGCCGCCTTGCTGGGCGCCGCGCACGATGCTGAACACGTGCACCTGCCCCGCCAGGCGCCCGTCGACGGTGAGGACCCACGGCAGCAGGCGTCCCGCGCGCCCTTCGACGTCCTGGAAGGCGATGGCCTTGCGGTAAGTCAACGCCTCCTGCGGATAGGGGTTCGTCGAATCCCACGGCCCCGTCCACGCGCTGCTCTCGCGGCGCAACGCGCTCCACTCCTCGCGGTCACGACGAGGATGCAGGGGCCGCAACTCGATGCGCGAACCGCTCCAGGCGCCACCGATCGTCACAGGCCACGGACGTCGGCTCAATGCGCACCGCCGTGCAACTGGTCGAGAACGTGGTCGAGGACGCCGTCGAGCACGGCGAGACCGTCCTTCACGCCGCCCTTCGACCCAGGCAGATTGACGACGAGCGCCCGGCCCGTCGCGTTGGCCGACGCGGCAACGCCGGCGAGACCGCGCGACAGCACCGCCGTCGGGATGCCCGCCGCAACACCGCGAGCGCGCACCGCCTCGGCGAGACCGGGAAGGTCGGCCAACAGGTGGGGGCGCGTCTGCTCCGGGGTGGCGTCGCTCGGCGCGACGCCGGTGCCACCCGTGGTGATGACGACGTCGGCGCCCACGCCGAGGGCCGCGCCGATCGCGGTGCCCACCGCGTCGCCGTCGGGAACGACCTGGGAGGCGACCTCGAATCCCCGGTCCTCGAACCAGTTCACGATGGCCGGCCCCGTCTCGTCCTCGTACTGCCCAGCCGCGGCGCGCGTGGAGCACGTCACGACGACAGCGCGGGCGTCACTCATGCCAGTCACCGCTTCGGCCGCCCGACTTCGCGACGACCCGCACGTCCGTGATGCGCGCGTGCTTGTCGACCGCCTTGACCATGTCGATGAGCGCGAGCGCCGCGACGCTGACGCACGTGAGCGCCTCCATCTCGATGCCGGTGCGGTCCGCGGTGACCACGGTGGCGCGGATGTCGACGCCGTCGTCGGCCACGTCCAGATCGACCTCGACGCCGTGCACGGCGATGGGGTGCGCGAGCGGGATGAGCTCCGGGGTGCGCTTGGCCGCCTGAAGGCCCGCGATGCGGGCGACGGCGATGGCGTCACCCTTGGGCACTGCGCCGTCCCGCAGAGCGGCAATGGCGTCGGGGTGCAGGAGCACCCGCCCGGCGGCCGAGGCAGAGCGCTGCGTCACGGCCTTGCCCGCCACGTTGACCATGTGCGCGCTGCCGTCGGCCCGCACGTGCGTGAGATCGCTCATGTCACTCCTTCGTCAGCAGCATCTG
This sequence comes from Dermacoccus sp. 147Ba, assembly GCF_004151355.1. Lineage (NCBI taxonomy): Bacteria > Bacillati > Actinomycetota > Actinomycetes > Micrococcales > Dermacoccaceae > Dermacoccus > Dermacoccus sp. 147Ba. The sequence continues at coordinate 147,335 of NZ_SEHL01000007.1, read as the reverse complement.
GATGTCGAGCTCGTCGTCCGCCTGAACCACGTCGACGTCGGCCGGTACGAGGGCGAGCGCGTTCGCCTCGGCCAGTTCGCCGAGGTGATGCGAGCCCTGGCGTGAGTTCGGGTGGATGACGAGGCGCCCCGAATCGTCACGACGCACCGCGACCCGCGCGAACTGCGCACGCCCGGGCGGCGACGTCCACCCGCGCTCGACCACGGCGCGCTCGCACTCGCGGGGAGGGCGCCCACCCATGGCGTCGAGCGTCGGAAGGACGAAGACGTGGAAGGAGACCAGCGTGCTCATCGGGTTGCCGGGCAGGGTGAAGACGGGCACGCGGCGCTCGCCGAGCAGCCCGAACCCCTGCGGCTTGCCCGGCTGCATCGCAACCTTGTCGAACGTGACGTCGCCGGCGTCGATGAGTGCCTCCTTGACGACGTCGAACGCGCCGGCGCTCACGCCGCCTGTCGTGATGACGACGTCGGCGCTCTCCACGGCCCGCTCGAGCAGTTGCGAGACAGCCCGGGCATCGTCGGGCAGGTGAACCTGTTCGAGGAGTTGCGCCCCCGCGGCCTCGACGAGCGCGGCGAGCATCGGGCCGTTGGAGTCGTGGATCTGGCCGTGGGCGAGTTCGCTTCCGGCCGCCCGCAGTTCGTCACCGGTGGAGACGACGACAACGCGCGGCCGCGCGACGACATCGACCTGCGTGACGCCGCTCGATGCGAGCACCGCCACGTGGTGCGGCGCCACGTGCGTACCCCGCGGCAGGAGCAGGTCGCCCACCCGTACGTCCTCGCCGGCATGACGGATGTGGTTGCCCGGCGTGGCCGCCGCCTCGAACCGCACACGCTCCACGCCACCGTCGGTCAGCTCCACGGGCACGACGGCGTCCGCTCCCTCGGGCATGGGTGCGCCCGTCATGATGCGCCAGGTCGAGCCGGGCTCACAGCTCAGGGAGCGAGTGTCTCCGGCAGCGATGTCACCGACGACGGGCAGCTCACAGGGCTCGTTCACGTCGGCGGAGTGCACGGCGTAGCCGTCCATCGCCGAGTTGGTGAACGCCGGGAGCTCGACGGCACTCCTCACGTCCGCAGCGAGCACGCGTCCGAGCAGCGATCCGCCGGACACAGCGAGACGCTCCACCCGCGGCGCAGGCGCCGCCGCCAGGATGCGCGCGAGATGGTCGTCGTGGGAGATCACCCCGACATTGTGCCGCTCATCACCGACAACCGGCCACACGAAGAGATCCGCCCCGGCGGCGTCCCTCGCGGGGGGCGCTGCCGGGGCGGCTCGAAGCAGGGGGTCAGGCGCGCTTCTCGTTGCCCTTGCCCTCGTCCGTGGTGACCCACTCCTGCAGCCACGACCGGAAGTCGTCACCGAAGTCGTGGTGACGAACGCCGAGTCGCACGACGGCCTTGAGGTAGTCGAGACGGTCACCCGTGTCGTAGCGGTTGCCCTTGAACACGACGCCGACCACGCCCGCGCCGTCACCCGTGGCGTTCGCACGCTCCTGCAGAGCGTCGGTGAGCTGGATCTCGCCGCCGCGGCCCGGCTCGGTGCGCTCGAGCACCTCGAAGATCGACGGGTCGAGCACGTACCGGCCGATGATGGCCAGGTTGCTCGGTGCCTCCTCGGGCGAGGGCTTCTCCACGAGGCCCTTGACGCGCACGACGCCCGAGGTCTCACCGTCGATCTGCTCCACCTCGGCACAGCCGTAGAGGTTGATCTGTTCGGCCGGAACCTCCATGAGGGCCACGACGGAACCGCCGTGCTTGAGCTGCGCCTCGATCATCTCCTCGAGGAGGTGATCACCCTCGTCGATGAGGTCGTCACCGAGCAACACGGCGAACGGCTCGTCACCCACGTGGTTCTTGCCGATGAGCACGGCATGGCCCAACCCCTTCGGCTCGCCCTGACGGACGAAGTGCACGTCGCCCAGATCGTTGGACTTGCGCACGCGCTTGAGGCGCTTCTCGTCGCCCTTGCGCTCGAGGGCCTGCTCGAGCTCCCAGTGGCGGTCGAAGTGATCTTCCAGGGAGGCCTTGGAACGGCCGGTGATCGTCACGATGTCGGGCACGCCCGCACGGACGGCTTCTTCCACCACGTACTGGATGGCCGGCTTGTCGACCACCGGCAGCATCTCCTTCGGGATGGCCTTCGTGGCGGGCAGGAAGCGGGTACCGAGGCCGGCGGCCGGGATGACGGCCTTGCGCGCACGGCGTCGGATGGCGGGCGTCGTCGATTCAGTCATGTCTCCTAGGCTACTCGTCATGGGTGACAACGACGCTTCCACGAAACCGGAGGTGAACGCGGCGTCACGGGAGGCTAAACGTGCCGTCCGGCGCACGTTGCGCGCCGCGCGACGGGCCCGCCGTGACATGGGTGAGACGTCCGAGCGTGAGGCCGACGGGCGGCGATTGCTCCGTCTCGCGGAACCGGCGTTGCGCACCGCGTCGTGCGTCGCCACCTTCGAGCCGCTCGACACCGAGTCGAATCTCGAACCGCTCAACGCGCGCCTGTTGGAGAACGGCCGAGTCATCGTCCCCATCACCCTCGAGGACCTCGATCTGTCGTGGCGCGACCTCGCAACCGGTGAGGATCTCGGCAAGGACGCCATCGCGCTCGCCGACGTCGTCGTGGCACCCGCCCTTGCCGTCGGAGCGCGCGGGGAGCGGCTCGGGCAAGGAGGCGGCTGCTACGACCGAGCGCTCCCCCGGCGCCGTGAGGGAACGCCCGTCATCGCCGTCGTCTTTCCGGACGAGTTCGGCGTCGACTTCCCCACGCAGGCCCACGACGAGCGCGTCGACGCCGTGCTCACCGTGAACGGGCTCACGTGGTTGCGCGAGCCCCTGAGATAATGCCGAGCGACGACGAACGGTGAGCGGGTAGGAGGGGGCGGCGCATGATCGCATCAGCGGCCGGCACGGGCTTCGGTACCGACGACCTTCCCTTCGTTCTTCTCGTCGGCTCCCTCGTTCTCCTCGTCGCGGTCGCCGCGGTGCGCCTGGCCAACCGCTCCGGGCTGCCGACCCTGCTGATCTACCTCGCGATCGGCGTCGTGCTCGGCGAGGGCGGCTTCGGCATCGACTTCTCCAACGACAACCTCACTCAGGTTCTCGGCTACGCCGCACTCGTGCTCATTCTCATCGAGGGCGGCCTGACGACGGAATGGCGCAGCATCCGCTCGTCCGTGGCCCCGGCACTGCTCCTGTCGACGCTCGGCGTCCTCGTGTCCGTCGGCGTGGTCGGCGCACTCACCCACTGGTTGCTCGACCTGGGGTGGTCGACCTCGCTCCTGCTCGGCGCCATCGTCAGCTCCACAGACGCCGCGGCCGTCTTCTCCGTGCTGCGCAAGGTCCCTCTCCCGCACCGCCTCACCGGCGTGCTCGAAGCCGAGTCGGGCTTCAACGACGCCCCCGTCGTCCTCCTCGTGGTGGCGCTGGCCAGCGAGGTCGTACCCGGCGGCGAGCACCTCACCATTCTCGAACTCGCCGGAACGGCTGTCTTCGAACTTGCTGGCGGCGCGCTCGTCGGCCTGCTCGTCGGCTGGGTGCTGGGCTCACTCTCGCAACGCATCGCGCCGGGCTCGTCCGGCCTGTTCGCCATCGGCGTCGTCGCGGGTGGCGTCTTCGCGTACGCCGCAGCCGCGACGGTCCACACGAGCGGCTTCATCGCCACTTATCTCGCCGCGCTCGTTCTGGGGAACATGAACATCCCACACCGTCAGGCGGTGCGCGGGTTCGGTCAGGCCCTCGGGTGGCTCGCACAGATCGGTCTGTTCGTTCTCCTCGGGCTGCTCGCATCGCCGTCACGCCTCGCCGACCAGCTCGTGCCGGCGATCGTCGTCGGATTCGTCCTCCTCCTCATCGCGCGCCCGGCGTCTGTTCTCGTGTCGATGACGCCGTTCGGTTTCTCGTGGCGCGAGCAGGTCTTCCTGTCCTGGGCCGGACTGCGCGGCGCGGTACCCGTCGTTCTCGCGACCGTGCCCCTGACGCTCGGCGCGTCCGACACGCGATGGATCTTCGACCTCGTCTTCGTGCTCGTCATCGTCTTCACCCTGCTGCAGGCCCCGACCCTGCCCTTCGTCGCCAAACGCCTCGGCATCGACGAGCAGGCCCACACCGTCGAGCTGGAGGTCGAGAACACGCCCCTGACGGACCTCGGTGCCGACATGCTCCAGGTCAAGGTGGGCCCGACCTCACGCCTCATCGGCGTGCGCGTGTACGAACTGCGCCTGCCGGTCGGAGCCAACGTCACCCTCGTCGTCAACGGTGACGAGGGATACGTCCCGAACGAGCGCAGCGTCCTGCGCGCCGGCGACCAACTCCTCGTCGTGACGAAGGAGTCGGTGCGTGGTCTCGCCGCCCAGCGCATTCGTGAAGTGAGCGCGGGTGGCCGCCTGGCCGGTTGGCGTACCGACACCGGCCCGGACACCGAGCATGCCGGGACCGGTCACTCCTGAGCTTCGCGGGGCGAGAGCGGCCACCCCCGCCCCTGCCCTACGATGACGCTCGAAAGAACGAGCGCCCGCCGTTCGCCCTGTTGGAGGAGACCATGCCCACCTATGTCTACGCCTGCAAGAACTGTGGCCACCGCTTCGAGGAGCGGCAGTCCTTCTCCGACCCGGCGTTGACGACGTGCCCGGTGTGCTCGGGCGACCTGCGCAAGGTGTTCGACGGCGTCGGCGTGACGTTCAAGGGCAGCGGTTTCTACCGCACGGACAGCCGTTCCGGCTCGGGCGAGGGCAGTTCGTCGAGTTCGTCCAGCGACTGACTTCTCCCCAACCCTGACGGCCGGTAAGCCTCTTCCACAGGGCACGGGGCGTCCCGCGTGACGCGCAACTGCCACGCGCCTAGCGTCGACATATGCCCAGCCTGCGCGATCTCGACGTCGTCCACCGCCTCAATGCGCCCACCCGAGCCGCCGCCACGAGGCGACGTCGACTCCGCAAACTCGGCGCCTGCGTCTGCCTCGCCGCTGCCGCCCTCGTGGCCACCGGCGGTGGAACCCACGACGTCCCTGCCTCCTCATCCCCCTCGTCCGGCGCGTCGACAACCGACAACTCCGAACGCCCTGAGCTGCGCGGCCGACAGTTCGTGACGATCGACGCGGACGCCGCACTAGCGGACCGACTGACTCGCACCTCACGCGTCGACGTCTGGGCACCCGACGGCACGCGCCTCACCTCGGCGGCGCCAGTCGTACCACCATTCGAGACAAAGTCCCGCAGCGCGGACGTGTCGAATCGAGTCGATCGAGCACCTGTTCTCGTGGCCCTCACGCCGCCCGACGTGATGAAAATTGCGCGTCATACCAATGATGGACACTCGTCCTGGTCAGATCTGTTCGTCACGGTCAGTCCTTGACCCGCCCGGTTATCACGTATTCCGACACGCTGAGGGATTCCCGCGTTTCTTTGTGTCTCACCCGGATGGGTACGCTCACCTCGCACCTTTTCACTGGTACTGAGTAGTAAGGAGAAGCCATGAAGGGCTTCAAGGACTTCATCATGCGCGGCAACCTCATCGAGCTTGCCGTCGCGTTCATCATGGCGGGCGCCTTCGCAAAGGTCGTCGAGGCCTTCGTCAACGTCGTCATGAGCCTCATCGGCAAGCTCGGCGGCACGCCGGACTTCAACAACTGGAAGCCGGGCGACGTTCCGGTGGGCGCGTTCCTCACGGTTCTCGTCGCTTTCCTCATCCTCGCTTTCGTCGTGTACTTCTTCATGGTCAAGCCGTACGAGGCTGCCAAGGCCCGCTTCGAGAAGCCGGCCGACGTCGAGGACACGGAGATCTCCGTCCTCGCCGAGATCCGCGACGAGCTGCGCGCGCAGCGTCGCGTCTGAACTTCACGCTCATCCCGAGGTCACTGACCCTCTGACGCGAAAGGGCGTCGACACCATCACGGTGTCGACGCCCTTTCTCGTGACCGCGCGTTCGGATCGTTTCGCGACTCGTTCGCGACGCCCGGGCCACTCAGTCCCAGTGCGGTGGACGCTGCTCGAGGAACCACCGATCCCGCTCGTTCAGGCGCGGCTTCTCGGCTGCCCCCTTCGCCTCGGATTCGTCCGTGCTCACGGGCGAAGGCGGCGTCTGGGTCTCGGGTTCCCGGCGAGCGAGCCACTCGGCCCAATCCGCCTCCGGCGTGGCGGAGGCGGCGGGCATGACCGATCCGGTCTGGGCAGCCGTGGCGCGACGAGGACCGCGACGCGGTGGCCGCCCACTCCCCTGCCGCTCGCCTCCCGCAGCCTTCGGGCGGTCAGCGCCGTCGGGCCCTGACACGTCGGTCACTGCGGCACGCTTTCACCTGCGACGTCGACCTGCGCCGCGAGACGGTGAACCAACTCGACGATGCGGGCGGTGTCGCGCGCCGGGTCACGGAAGAGGTCGACGGTCCACACCCTGTCGTGCGCCCAGCCGAGACGCTGCAGCGCGTCGGGACGGAGCCGGTCGCGTTCGCGCACGCTGTTCATCGCCGCGTAGTGCTCGCCGTCGCTCTCGACGGCGAGCAGCATCTGCCCCGGCTCGCGCGGATGCTCGATCGCGAGGTCGACGCGCATGCGCGAATGGCCGTAGCCGGTGTGCACCGTGAGCCCCTCGGCGCGAAGGCGCCGCGCCAAGTCCTCGACGACGAACGGCACGGGCACGATCTCCGCGTCGGCCCCGACCCGGCGCAACGCGACGGATCCGGACGTTGCAGCACGGCGACGCTTGCCGCCGACCACGGTGACCCCGTCGACGTCCTCGGCACGAGGTTCGAGGCGTTCGTCGCACTCGGCGACGTAGAGCAGGAAATCGCGGAGCAGCGTCGCCCCGCGCGAGCGCAGAGTCGTGGGTTCCAGGTCCTCGCCGGCGAACGTGCTCACGACATCCATGCGGCGACGGGCGCGCGAGATGGCCACGTTGAGGCGTCGTTCGCCACCCACGTGGTTGAGCGCCCCGAAGCGGCGCACGAGGCTGCCACTCGTCGGGGCAATACCCAGGGTGAGGACCACCGCGTCGCGCTCGTCACCCTGGACGCGTTCGAGGTTCTTGACGAAGAACGGCTCGTCGACGTGCGCCTCGAGGTAGGCCGCGAGCGCCTCGTCGGTGCGGGCTGCCGCCGCCACGGCGCGCTCGACGCGGCGTGCGTGCGTGAGACCGAGCGCGATGACGCCGAGGCTTTCCTCGGGCCGCTGACGGGCGTGCTGTGAGACGAGATCGACGACGGCCGCGACCTCCGGTGCGTTCTCGTCGACCGAGGCTGCCTGAGCTGCGGCGACCGGGAGGTCGTCGGAGGCCACGGCGTGCGCGCCGACGACGTGCAAGCGTAGGACGTTCTCGGTACGTGCCCGCGGGAACGTCACGAGTTCACCGTCGTAGACCGCGTCGTTGGAGAACGCGATGAGGCGCTCGTCGAGCGAGCGGTAGTGCCAACGCAGGTGGCGCACCGGCAGGAGTGCGGAGAGCACGTCGAGCACAGACTCCCCCGTGTGTGCCGTGTCCTCACCCGCGGCCGTGCGCTGGAAGAAGCTCGTCGGCGCAAGCTGCTGGGTGTCTCCGGCGACGACGACCTGTGCACCACGGCTGATGGCGGAGATCGCCTCGGCCGGCGGGATCTGGCTCGCCTCGTCGAAGATGACGACGTCGAACCACTGCCCCGGCGGGAGAGTCTGCGCAACGACGAGGGGGCTCATGGCCCAGCAGGGAGCGAGCGCCGTCATGAGGTCGGGGGCGCCGGCGAACGCGTGGCGCAGCGCGTCGGCGCTGCCTGCGTGATGACCGAAGACGAGGGCCGATTCCATCGCCTCGACCTGCTCGGGGAAGTGTTCCGCGACGGCGTCGATGCGTCGGTAGGCGCGGGCGCGCACACGCTCGGGGGCTGCGGCAAGGTGCTGGCGATCGGCGTCGGCGAACTTCACCGCAGACGCACGCAGTTCGTTGCCGCGGTGCTGCTCGTAGGCCGGATCGTGACGGCGCACACGACCGAGAACGCTCGTCCACCACACGAACTCCCACTCGGGGCCGACCGCGTCAGGGCCGAGACCGCGAGCGGCGAAGTCGTCGATGACGGCGCCGAGACCCTGGGCGCGCAGGCGCTCGAGATCGCCTCCGACGGTCGGCACGATCTCGAGTCGATCGACATTGGCGGCAAGATCGGCAACTCGCTCCGCGAGCTCGTCGAAGTGTGTGGTGAGCAGTTCGGTGGCGCCCGCCGTGCCCTCGAGCCGCACACCGAGCCAGTCGAGCTCCTCAGTGAGGCGGGCGTGGGCGCTGCGGGCCTCCTCCGTACCGATGGGAACGTTGGGGCGCCCGGCACCGCCGAGTTCCTTCCAGCGGGTCTGCTGCACACACGCCCGCTCAAGCGCGGCGTGCAGATCGGCCGGGGGCCGTCCCGGCCGCAGCGTGGCACGGGCCTGCTTGAGTACACGGCGTCGTTCGAGGACGCCGGGAGCCTCGCCCGTTTCCTTGCGCTGGGCGCGGGTGGCGCTCGCCGTGACGGCGATGTCGAGCGGAACACCGAAGATTTCGGGGGTGAAGACGTCGAGCGTCTTGTTCACCTGTTCCATGAGATCCAGGACCTCGGCCGCACGCGTGGCCGATTCCGGCAGCGGGAGGCCCGCCTTCGTGAAGAGTTCGTCGAGTTGGGATCGGTGAGCGGCGAGATCGCCGTCGTTCCCGTTCTCGCCGGCGAGGCGGGTGACGAGTGCCTTCGCGCGCTCCATGTGGTCACGCCCGCGCACGCGCGAGCCGAACCAGGGGTCGGGCTGCCCGTCGTCACGCCAGGCGTTGCGGCGCGCGAGGTCGCTCAGCAGGCGGCCCACCTCGTCACGGCCCTGTTCGTCGAGGCGCCGCAACGGCTCGCCCTCGAGGCGCACGCGCGAACGCGGCGCCACCGGCAGGGCGTTGAGTTCGGCGATGCGATCCTGCGCGTCGTTGGCGCTGACGCCGAACGGGTCACGCACGCGGTGCAGCGCGCGCACGTGCTCGAGCAGGGTGAAGCGGTGCTCCTCGAGCGTCTCGATGACGGCCTCGTCAGGAGCGTCCTGGCCCGGGCCGGTGTCGTGACTCGAACGAAGGGCATCACCGACGTGCGGTGCCCCCGAGGCAGGCGCTGTGACGAGGCGGCGCGCGAGAGCGTCGACGAGGTCGGCTGCGGTGCCGGAGCCCGCATGGGCGTCGAGCATGAGGTCACGCAGCCCGAGACCCTCGAGCCGGCCGATGACCGCGTCGATCGCGGCGCGCTTCTCCGCAACGAAGAGAGCGCTGCGGCCGTGTGCGGTGAGCGTGGCGACGAGGTTGGCGATCGTCTGGCTCTTGCCCGTACCGGGCGGGCCCATGAGCACGAGGTGCTGGCCGCCCATGACGGCGTCGATCGCCGCCTGCTGCTGCGCGTCGGCATCGAGGACGAGGAACTCCTCGCGCGGGTCGGCGTCGAGGCCGGGTTCGGGCATCTGCGCGCCGACGTCGAACGTGGCCTGCTCGTCACCCGCCATGGCAGCGATGACGGGGTGTTGGTGCAACCACGCCGACTGGTCGGAGACGTCGCGGACCATAGAGAGCTTGGCGTAGCTGAACGTCGAGACGACGAGACGTTCGTCGACACGGAAGCCGGGGATGCTCGCGCCGGCCCGGCGCATCATGTCGTAGGTCGGAGCAGGGTCGAAGCCGTGGGGGCCGGACGCGAGCGACGTCAGGTAGTCCTGGTCGATGTTGATGCCGCGCGAGGCGAAATAGGTCGACAGCGCCGAGTTGAGTTCGACGGTGCGCGACACCTCGAGCACGAGGTCGTCACCGTCGCGACCACCGAAGTGGATGTCGCACTGGCGCAGGAGGATCGGGGCGGCGGGGACGGCGTCACCGCTGAGCTGCCAGGTCGCACGCCCGAGGGCGAGGAAGCAACTGATGATGCCCCGCTCCTCGAGCAGCTCACGCGAGAGATCGCGCACGGCGATGGCCCGCTCGTACGCGGCACGGTAGGCGCTGGGTTCGCGCACGATCTCGGACAAGAGCACGTTGCGGCCGGAGAGCAACTTCGCGACGCCGGCCGGGTGCGCCGTCGTGAGGTCGAGCTCGACCGTGTCGTCGGTGCGCTGCCACAGAAGCGAGTTGCGTCCGCCGAGGTCGACGAGGTGACGCTGCCAAAGGGCGGCAGCGTCACGCACGGCCTGGGCGCGCTCGGTGTCGAGCACGCTCGCGTGGGCCTCGGGAGCGCTGCGGTCGTCGTTCGTCACCCCGGAAGGCTATCGAGACGAAGGGGCTGTTTCGCCTCGCCTCGCCGTGACGGGGTGCGACTTCACCCGTAGAGCTGGGCCAGGGCCGCCTGTTGGGCGTCCGGCGACATGGTGGTCAGCAGCTGTGCTCCCGCACGACGGTTGGCCTCCCGCTGTTCACGCGAGGTGAGCAGGGCCAGGGCACGACCGGCGGCTGCCGTCGGTGAGTCGACGGCCCACAGCGGTGTTCCCTCGAACGCGGGGATGTCACGCACGAGCGTCGGCGTACCGAGCGCGAGCGCGTCGAGAACGCTGAGCGGGAACCCCTCGTACCGCGCCGTGTGGAGATAGACGCCCGCCGCACCCACCAAGCGCCGCACCTCGTCGGCGTCGACCCAACCGGTCACCGTCACGTCGGCGGCCATGAGGCGCTCGGTCAAGCCCTTGTCGTCGTCGCTGCCGAGCCACACCGCCCGCACGTCCGGACGCTCTCGACGCACGAGCTCGACGGCGGCGACGAACCACTCCGGATCCTTCTGCCGGCTGACCCGGCCACTCATGACAATCGTCGGATGGGCCATCTCGCCACCGCCCCGCGGGGCCTCCGAGCTCTCCGGTGATTCTTCACGAACCGGCAGCGTCGGCACGTTCGGCACGACGACGACCTGCGCCCTCGGCGTCAGCCGTCGGGCGAGCCGTGCCTCCTGCGGTGAGAGAACGACGACGGCATCGCTCCTCAGCCCCAGCAGGCTCTCGGCGGCTGCCACAGCGAAACGCGCCGGCCGTGACGCACTCGTGTCGGAGAGCTTGTACCCGTGCGGCTGGTAGACGACGCGGGCAGACAACGGCAGCGCCCGCGCGTAGACGCCGGCCCAACTCGAATGTGCGTGAACAACATCGGCACCGAGCGCGCCGGCAACCTCACGCACCGCCCGAATGCGCGCCGAGGTTCCGTCCGGCAGCTCGCGGCAGGAGGCGAACGTGGACTCGCCCGGCTCGTCGAGGCCGGTGTACAGCAGGTGGTGTTCGTGCTCCGGCGCGAGTTGCGCGATCGTGCGGATGGCGCGCGAAACTCCGGTGCTGAAGCATTCGGTGACGTGAAGGATCCGGGTCACGGCTGCCTCGGGGCGTAGCCGACGACGTGGTGCGTCGCTCGTCGCACCACGGGAACGCGCCCCAGCGAACGACGGACGAACGGGTACAGCCGCCGCAGCTTGAGGTCGAAGGTGAACGGGGTGTCGGTGGCGTTGATGTCGACCCGTGGCAGGGCGAAACGTCCGTATCCCTCGTAGGTCGCGAAGGCGCACTCGAAGCCGGCTTCGCGCACAGCAGCTCGCGCCGCCGCGTCGTGATCGCCGTAGGGGTAGGCGAACGTGCGCGGGGTGTGGCCGAACAGCGCCTCCATCTCCTCACGCGCGACGCTCGTCGCAGCACGGAGCCGCTCGGCGCTCATCCCCCGCATGGACGCGTGCAGGTCGCTGTGGCAACCGATCTCGATCCCGTACTCGCGCAGTGCTTGCACGCCGTCGCGATCGAGGCGGGCCGAGGCGGCCGGTTCACTGCGGTCGGGCTGCGCGCCGAGCAACCCGGGTGAGACGTAACAGATGGCCGGGACACGCGCGGCGGCAAGCAACGGCGCCGCCTCGTCGAGCACGGAGGCGTAGCCGTCGTCGAAGGTGACGAGGCAGCTGTTCGAGGGCACGCTGCGCTCACCGGCCAGCGCGGCGAGGTACTGCGCCTCGGTCAGCGGACGGAACCCGTGACGCTCGGTGAGGCGTGCGATCTGGTGGGAGATCGCTTCCTTCGTCACGAAGATGTTCGCAGGATCCAGCGAGCGCGGCACCTGGGCCACGCCGTGGTACATGAGCACGAGCGGCGTGGGGCCCGTCATGGCCGCCCCCTCGCTGCACCGGCGAGCGCGGCCGCTGCAAGGACGGCCGCCTCCCCCGCCCCGGCCACGAGCAGGCGGTTCGGCTTCTTCTCGGCATAGGTCGGATCAGCCCGTTCGAGGACCACCGCGCGCGCCGTGCCGTCACGTCCGATGCGCTTGACGGCGTCATCGGCGAGCGCGTTGGCCAGAGCCGAGGACTCACGCGCGCTCACGCCCTGCGCGACGATGCGGATCGTCGTCGAGTCGGGGTCGAGGTTGGCCGTGGCCTTCGCGTCACGCGACACGGGGATGGAGCGACCGATGCTCTCGACGTGTCCGGGCGCACCGCTCGCCACCGCTTCTTGCTGGGCCACCTGCTTGAGGCTGTCGGCGCTGGCCGCGATGTCGGCCTGGTTCCCGCCCTCGGATGCGGCGCGCAGCCCGACGACGGATGTCGCGTCGTAGCGACCCGGTAGGAGCAGCGCCGTCAGAGCGACGACCAGAGTGCCGAGGACGACGATGGCGAGCGGCAGGCGCCACCGTCCGATGCCCGTGCGGGACGCGCCATCAGTGTCCGTGGAGGTCGGTGACGAACCTGAGCCGCGGGTTTCCGCAGCGGGCAGGTCCGTCGGGTCGCGATGGTCGGTCATGGGTTTCCTTTCGTCGAGGAACGGCGCGAGCGCGTCACGCCGACCGGGAGAAGCCCGACAAGAAGCCAGGTGGTGGCGGTGAGTGCCGGTGCGCGCCAAGGGAAGTCGATGACGCCGTGCACGAAGGCGCCGGCGAGCGCGGCTGCGGCGGCCACCTCGACCACCGGCGCACCACGCGCGTTCATGCGCGCGAGTACGCGCACGCCGACGACGAGCAGCACGCTGAGGGTCGCGAGTGCGAGAAGTCCGCCTTCGGCCAGCGCAGTGAGCACGATGCTGTGCGCGTGCAGCGGCGCGACGTTCGTCATGCCGAAGGTTGCGTCGCCGGCGGTTTCCGGTAGGCCACCGACGCCGACCCCGGTGAACGGACGACCGTCGACGAGCTCGCCGGCATACGCCCAGATCGCCGGGCGCTCGTCCGACGCACTGCGCGTCGGCGAGGTGAGGGAGTCGAACCGCGCGCTGACGGCGCTGACGAACGATCCCCCCGCTGCGGCTGCGAGCGCCCCCACGAGGACGAGCGCGAGCCCGAACGTCAGGAGTCCGCGGCGGGCGGCGGGACGCACGAGCGCCACCAGGGTGAGCGTGACGAGCGTTCCGATCCAAGCACCGCGCGAGAGGCTGAAGACGAGTGCCGCGACGACGCCGGCGAGGCCGACGACGCTCGTGACTCGCCACGTCCGGGCACGAATGCGGCCGTCACGCGGGGCCCAGGCGGCGAACGTCGTGAGGAGGACGAACGGCAAGGCCATCTGCATGAGCGAACCGAGTTCGTTGGGCTGCGCGAGCGGCCCCTGGAGGCGGCCGTTGATGACGCCGCCGCCCTCGTGGCTCGAGAGCGCGCCGAGATCTGCGAGCGACCCGAATGCCACGACGGCGGCGGACGCGCTCACAGCGACGAGCATCCAGGCCCGGCGACGCGCGTCGAGTTGGGCGACACCGAGCGCGCAGATCCACCCCATCCAGCTCATGGCCACAAGACGCCAGGACCACGGCAGGTCGGGGGCGAACGGCAGCGTGAGCGTTTGGCCGATCGGCACGAGTGCGCACGCGCGCAGGGTCATGGGCATGTGCACGTGACGCTCGAAGAGCACCACGACTCCGGCGAAAACGCAGACGAGAGCCATGAGGGGCGCCACGGCCCGCTCCGACCAGGGTGCGACGGCGAGGGTCGTCGCGACGGCCGCGGCAAGCAGGCTGCGCAGGCGGGTTGCGGTGCGGTGTTCGCGTGCCTCGCGCCGGGTTCGTAGCTGGGCGCTCATGCCGGCCTCGCGAGAGAGCGGAGGAAACCGAGCGTGGGGCGATCCCACACCGACGTCAGGACGCCCCACACGAGGACGTAGACGCCCACGCCGAACGCCATCGCGACGAGCGGCGCCATGGGGACGAGCATGACCGCGGCCGCCACGAACGCGGCGAGCGCGACGACTGCGAGGGGCCGACTCGCGCTACGCACCGGCATGACACGGCGCAGCGCCGTCACCGTCACGCCTGCCTGGACGACGTAGGACAGGCTCGTCGTCACGGCGGCGGCCACGGCGCCGAACGCGGGAATGAGCGCGAGGTTGAGCCCGACGTTGGTCGCGAGGGCTGCGGTGCTGGCCCACAGCACAGCGGGATCGGGACGCAGGGCGAGTAGCGCGGTGGCACCGACCTGTGCCAGTCCGAATGCGAGGGGCGCGAGGCACAGACCCCACAGCACGTGGGCCGAGGCGAACTCGGCGCCGAACAGCAGGTGCATGAGGTCTTCGCCGCGCACCACGAGGAGCGCGGTGTAAGGCACGTAGACCGCTGCGACCAGCACGATGCAGGCGCGCACGATGCCCGCGCGCGACGCAATCGGGGCCGAGGTGTCGGCGAGGCTCGGCTGCACGACGCGGCACAGCGACCAGCTGACGAAGAGCACTGTCTCGAGCAGCCGGTAGGCCGCAGTGTAGTGGCCGACGGCGACCTCACCGGCCAGGACGGCCAGCAACACGACGTCGAGGCGGAAGAGCGTCATGGAGACGAGGTCATTGATCCCGGTGACCCGCACGGCGCGGAGGAAGTCGCCGAGGTGGTGACGCGTGACGAGAGCCGCCCGCGGCCGGACGTCGGCCACGACACGGCTCACCCCCGCCATGACGACGAGACTCCCGAGGGACGCGGCGCAGTAGGCCCACGCGACCGCGACCACCCCGTGTCCCTCGGCCAGGACCCAGGCGACGAGGCCCAGCGCCAGCAGCCGTTGCACGACAAGCACCGCGGCGGGCACGACCTGGACGGCACGCACGTTCGCAGCCGTACGGAAGGCCTCGACGAGCGTGTCGCTACATCCCGCGACCACAAGCACGGCGATGACCTCGCGGGAGGCGGCCGGTTCGTCGAGCGTCATGAGGACGATCGCAGACACGGTGACGACGGTGATCGCGAGCGCCATCCGCAGTGTCAGCAGGGCCGACAGGCGGGCGTCGAGCGACTCCGGTTCCGCGCCGACGAGTTGCACGAGGCGCTGGTCGAAGCCGAGCGTCACGACCGACGCGAGCAACAGTCCGAGGCCCAGGCCGAGGCTGAAGAGGCCGAAGTCGGCCGCGCCCAGCTGCCGGGCCATCAGCCCGAGCATGCCGAGGGTGCCGAGCTTGCCGACGACTTCGCCGACGCTCAGGGTGAGCGCTCCGACGGTGAGGCGCCGCGCCGAGCTGCGCGTCGCGGGTGCACGATTCACGAGTGAGCGCCCCGCTTTGCCTGGCGCGTCATGCCTTCGAGTGCTCCGGCCACCTTCGCGACATCGCGAGCCGCGGTCGCGAAGGGCACGAGCGCTGCGGCGCGAACGCCGCGCGGACGCCGCAGCGCGCGCCGCACCGGCACGCCGAGATAGCCCACCGCACCGACGGCGAGTGCCGTTCGGGCAAGGGGCCCTCTGGTCACGAGAACGGCGCCACCCCCGTAGGCGAGCAGACGCAGGCCGTCACGCACGACGAGCCGGGTGTTGCCCGAGTCGGCCGAGCCCTGCCCGTACCGGTAGTACATGCGCAGGGTGGAGCGCACGCTCGGTCGTTGCTCCCATTCGACGGCGGCATCGGCGACGAGCAGCGCCGGGTGGCGGGCCGCGATCCGCATGCCGAACGTGACGTCCTCACCCGTCGGGAGGTTCTCGGGGAAACCGCCGACCTCGGCCCAGGCGGCTCGCCTGAAGGCGACGGAACGCCCCGTGGGCATCTCGGGGCGGAACGCGCGGCCGAACGCTCGCGCGTAGAGGCGCTGACCGGCGCTCGGGTGGTGCAGTTCAGCGACGTCCGGGTAGCCGCAGGCGGCGAACGCGTCATCGACGGCATTCCTCGCCGTCGCGGTGTAGACACCCGTGAAGAGGTGCGCCTCAGGGTGCTCACTCGCTGCGCTGCGGAAGGCCTCGAGCCACGTCGGCGCCGGTGTGCACCCTACATCGGTACACGCGATGAGCTCGTGGGCGGCGGCGGCGATCCCGGCATTCCTGCCCTCGGAGATTCCGGCGCCCTCGGCCCGCAACACGTGTACCCGTGAATCACGGCGGCCGGCCGCCTGCGCCACCTCGAACGTGCCGTCGCGTGAGCCGCCGTCCACGACGACGAGTTCGTCGTCAGGACCGAGCAGCGGCACCACGTCGTCGAGGAGGCGCGCGAGAGCCTCGGCCTCGTCGAGCACCGTCGTGACGACCGACATCGGCTCGGCGCCTCGCACGCCCGCCCCCGGTCGGCGGGCGGTCCCCGCGAGGAGGCGGGTGAAGCGGTCGGCGGCTTCGTCGGGTTCGAGAACGGTGGTCGCGAGCACACCGGGGCCTGCGGCGAGCAGTTCACGGCGGCGCTCGGGTCGCACGCAGTCACGCAGGGCGGCAACGACGGCGTCGACGTCCTCGGAGCCGACGAGAATGCCTGCAGCGCCGAGCTGTTCGGCGACAGGTGACGCCGCCACGACCGGCACTCCCGCGCGCACCGCCTCGTACGCCGTCAACCCGAACGCCTCGCGGCTGAGGTGGGCTCCCGCGTCGGTGCGCGTGAGCATCAGCGCAGCATCGAAGGCACCGAGGAGGGACCAGGCGTCGTCACGGGCAGGGTGAAGCACGAACCGTTCCCCCACGCCGAGTTGTTCCGCGAGTGCGGTGAGTCGCTCGGCCTCCTGCGGGTAGGCGTGATCGACGACGCCGAAGACGTGAAGCTTCCACGTCGGCAGGCACGCGAGGGCACGGATGGCGACATCGACCCCCTTGTAGGGCGCGAGTCGCGTGGCCATGACGGCACGCCTGATGCCGCTGGAGCCCTCGTCGAACCCGAGGGTCCGCCGCGCGGCCGCCCGCGTCAGTGGCGCACCGGGAAGCGGCCCCTGGATGGCAACCGCACGGGTGTCACCTGCGAGCCGGGCCCCCTCGGAGCCCAGCAGCCGAGCGTCCGCCAGCGTGTTCACGATGCGCGAGAGGCGCGGGAAACTGTCGTCGTGGCGCACCCAGGCGACGCGCGCTCCGGCGCCGGCGGCCGCGGTCAGGGTGAGCAGCGCGGCCTTCACGCCGTGCGCGACGACGACGTCGGGACGGGAGGTGCGCAGGTATTCACGCAGGTCGACGACGCTCGCCGCAGCACCGCGGAAGCGGCGCCCCGAGCGAAGGTCGAGCGTGCGCGCCGACCGTTCCTGCCAGCGGCGCAGGGCGTCGCTGCCATGCGGTGCGAGAACCGTGACATCCGCCGTCGCCTCTTCCCGGACGAGCCGCTCCTGCCACACCTCGGCGCCGCCGCGGGTGCGCGTCGGCAACACGATGCCGACCCGCAGGGGGCGTGGGAAACGCGCGTCGTCGTCAACTGCCGTGGCGTCCGAAAACACTGCCCACCGTCCTCACGATGATCTTGAGGTCCTGCCACATCGACCAGTTGTCGATGTAGAGGTTGTCGAAGTGCGCCCGCTCGGCGATGTCGGTGTCGCCGCGCAGGCCCTGCACCGCCGCGTAGCCGGTGAGCCCGGCCGGCGCGCGGTGCCTGTCCTCGTAGTCGGGGTAGATCTGCGAGTAGCGCTCCACGAAGTAGGGGCGCTCGGGACGCGGGCCGACGAAGCTCATGTCGCCGCGCAGAATGTTGAACAGTTGCGGCAGTTCGTCGAGCGACGTGGCGCGGATGAAACGGCCGACGGCACCGATGCGTTGATCGCCTGCGATGCTCCAGCGGGTCTGCGAGTCCCCCTCGCGCGCCGGGTGCATGGACCGGAACTTGAGCATGGTGAACGTTGCTCCGCCCTTGCCGATGCGCTCCTGGCGGAAGATGACTCCGCGTCCGAGCTCGATACGCACCGCGAGCGCCACGGCCAGCAGTACCGGCGAGAGAAGAACGAGCGCGACGAGCGCCAGAACGATGTCGAGAACCCGCTTGCTGACGACGTCCACCCACCGCATCTGGGCCGGGGCGACAGGGATGATCGGGATACCGCGGATGTGGTCGGCCCACGGCCCGCCCCAGCGACGCATGCTGTACCCGTTCGGCACGGTGTACACCTCGACGTCGGGCGGCGCATCGCGGCGCAGCAGGTGTGCGAGCTGCCACTCCTGCAGTTCGGGAAAGGCGCAGACGACGATGTTGACGCCGAACGTCTCGACGACCTCGCCGAAGTCGGCGTAGTCGCCGATGACGGGAGCGGTGATCGTCTGCTCGACGAGCGCACCGCCGTCCGGCTCGGCGCCGAGGAATCCCACGAGCGCCGCGCCTTGACCGCTTGTGGTGATGCGGCGGGCCAACTCGCGGGCTCCGGCGCCCGTACCGACGATGAGGACCCGGGTGCCGCCACGTTGGGCGTGACGGGGCGCGCGGCGGCGACGTAGGCGGTACACGAGCGTGCGTCCGGCGATGACGACCGTCACGGTCAGCACGAGCCCCGCGAACAACTCGCCGCACGTCGGGGCGTCGTCGACGAGAAGCGCGAAGGCACCGAGGCCGAAACCGACGAGGATTCCGAGCACGAGATACGGCAGTTCGTCGAGCACCGATTGACTGAATCGGCGTCGGTACAACCCGGCCCAGCGGTAGGTGGTGACCATCCCGAATGCGAGACCCAGTACGGCCAACGGGTTGACCGGGGTCGCGA
This sequence comes from Dermacoccus sp. 147Ba, assembly GCF_004151355.1. Lineage (NCBI taxonomy): Bacteria > Bacillati > Actinomycetota > Actinomycetes > Micrococcales > Dermacoccaceae > Dermacoccus > Dermacoccus sp. 147Ba. Next base: position 128,563 of record NZ_SEHL01000007.1, on the reverse strand, counting down.
ACCCCATGCCTGCGGGGACGGCGAGGTCGATGGCCAGCAATCCACTGACGTCCCGGGCCCGGCGCGTGCGCGCCCGGCGGTCACGGGCCGCACGGGCGTCCTCGGCTGCAGCGCCGGCGCCGCGCGACATCGAGGGTCGACGCCTCGGTTCGACGCGGTCGTGTCGGCCTGCGGCACGACGCGCGGCCCGCCGCGACGCAGGTGGGCGACCGGCCGAAAGCGCACTCCGCCCGTGGCACGCCCGTCGCGAGGCGCACTCCTCCGCGGCCGCGACGGAGTCGCACACGTGGGCGACGCACCGTGTGGTCGTCTCCTCGGGTGCTCGGGTGGACATGCTTTCCTGCTTTCCTACGGCGCTTCGGCCGGTCGTCCTCGGGGTCAGGGATGCGTGAAGGGGTGAGCGCGCCAGCGGCGCACGACCCCCGCGACAAGCGGTGATCGATCACGCACTGATCGGGCGCACGCTCGAAGACGTGCGTCGGCGACGTGCCGGCCGCGGTCCGCGTACTCAAGGGCAGGGTTCGACCACGCACGCACGCACAGGCGTTCCTCCACCTCGTTGCGCAGGCCGCGCTTGAAGTCGTTGATGCCACGTCCGAAGTCGACGACCCGGACGGCGTCGTCGACGTACCACGTGGCGAGCATGTGGCCGAAGAGCACGAGCCCCGGTGAGCGGCGCTCATGGCCCGGTCGCATCCTGCTGTCGACGAGGATGCGCTTGCCGTCGTCACACCCGACGACGACATAGGTGACGAGCGTGCCGTCGAGAGTGAGGAGCCACACCTCGGCATTGCCCTCGGCGGCAAGATCGAGAACGCGCTGCACGTGACGCTGCCCTGCCGCATCGGCGAACGCGTCGCGCCGGGCGAGCTGACGCTCGCGAGCTGCGCGCACCTCGAGCGTCCTGGGCAGAGCTGCGCGGATCTCGCCGGCGTTCCGCAACCGGTGTACCCGCCAGGCAGAGCCGGACTCATCGAGCCTCCGGCATGCGGTGCGGTGCTTGGCACGGGTTTTCTTCGACGCCCACCGGCCGGGCCGACGCTCGTCGGGCCAGCGGAGCAGTGGGATCGGGTCACCGGCCTGCGCCCGCAGCCGCGGTAGGCATCGCACGAGGTAGGCGAGGGTCGGATCGTTCGGCGAGACCTGGTCGAGGTGCAGGCGCCACACGCGGTGCCGGCGCACGAAGGTGGCGACACCGAGTGCCAGCGTGGCAGCGACCTCGGGCTCCACGAGGTGGAAACTCTGACGGTCGAGCTTTCCCTCACCCGCCAGGCGGATGTCGACCGGTCGCCACGGGCTGGCTGGTCGGCGCTCGAGGAGCGCAAAACCGAGTGGCCGGGTGAACGATTCTTCCCCTTGGCGACCGACGACGATGACCACGAGGTCCGCGTGCCGAGCACGCGCCTGCTTCGCGAGTTCGTCGATCGGCAGGTGGGTGACGGGAGCTTCGCTCCTGAGAACGGCGTCGACGTCGTCGCTCAGGGATGTGTAACCGAGTTCGTCATGGTCGAGACGGTGGGCCGTGTAATGGCCTCGGACGGCGAGAAGTGTGCTCATGCGAGGCTCTTCACCCCGCCTTCCGCCTCAGGATCGACGACGAAGGAGACGGCACGCTCGTTGCGAGCCCGCTGCTTGGGTGCCACCTTCGCGAGGGCGGAGCCGGCCACGAGAGTCACCGGATCCAGCCACTTGCCGGGGGGCGGGGTGAGCCCGAAGGTTCGCCGAAGGTGGAAGTCGGCCCGTTGGCGACGCTCGGTGCGCGTGGAGGCAGTGGTCCGGTGCTCGACGGAGAGCGAGACACTCGGCTCGCCGGGCGCGTTCACGACACGGTGCGGGCTGTTCTGCGGCCACCACGCAACCTCGCCCGGCTGCAGGTCGATCACCTCGGCGGACGCATCCCACGCAGGGTCGTACGGCAGTTGCTCGTCCGCATACCCGGCCGCGATTGAATCCAGTTGGCGCACAGAAACATACGGCTCGCGACAGGGATAGACGAATACCTTTTTTTCACCGCGGATATGCCACAGAGCGTTCGGCTGGTTGTCGGCGTGATAGAAAACCTGCGCGGACGGAGAAGACACGAGGAGGGTCGCCTTGAGCGTGCTCCAGGCGTCACCGACAGTGGACGAAACTTCTCCGTAGAGTTCGTCGACAATTGCTCCGAGCTCTGGCACATGATGGCCCGCCCCGACGATATTCAGCCAGAGGCGACCTTGGTCGACTATGTCGAGCAGTTGGAGACCCGTGAGATCTGCCACGTCACCACGACGCCACGTCGCGCCGTCACAGGGGTCGTCACCCATGGTGTAGGCATGGACCGCTGAACGCGGCATCGCATCGATGATGCGGGCGATACCCTTTCGTGCGAAGAGGTCGAGGCCGTCGAGGTCATGGCGGGCAACGTGGGTGCGCTCCCCCCAGGCACGTGCCTCGCCCTCGCCCCAGTTGATCAGTGAAGGTGCCATCGTCGGCCCACCCTTTCGGCAAGGATCATGTCTGTCTCGCTCCACGCGATTCGTCAGCACGAGGTGAAATCCAAGGCACCCGAGAAACCGGACGACCGTCCAATACTCTGCGGCGACAAATGGGGCAGACATTTACGCCCTTGCCCAGATATGTGGAGCTTTTTGACCATAGGAGCCGCCTTTTCCAGTATTTAAATCAAATCCGTAAACAACCACTGCCTAGCCTGCCTGGCGGTGTTTCCGCATGAAGGGGTGGAAGGAGGGGGGACATTGTGGCGCCCAGCCATGGAGAAACCGCAACTCCGTTCTCGACTACGTTGCGATCGGCCATTTCGGCCCGACGAATCACGCTCTCGGCCTTGTCACATCAGTTGAGCGCCAACGGCACTCCTGTCAGTGTGTCGGCGCTCAGCCATTGGTCTTCGGGCAGGCGACAGCCTGAGCAGGCCAGAAGTATCGAGGCCCTCACGGTTCTCGAAGACCTGCTGGGCCTGGGGTCGGGTGAGCTCACCGATCTCGTTGGGCCCCCGCGCCCGCGTGGGCGCAATCCCCGGGTGGTTCCGGTGTCGCAGGCAATGCCGGAGACCGGCCTCGTGGCCAAGGCCTTGGGCGAGCTGGGGTTCATGCAGCACGACGAACTGCCGTACGAGCAGACGGTCCACGAAAAGCTCTTCGTCGACGCCGTCGGCGTGGAGCGGACGCTTGAGTTTCGTCACATCGTGCGCGCTCTCTCCCCCGGCCCGATCCGACTGCCGTCGATCCATGTCGTCGACGAAGTTGACCCGGCCGCGTTCTCGACGTCGATCGAGGATCACTTCGAGGCGGTCGCGGGGTGCAAACTCGGACGGACGGTGCTGTGGCCGGAGCACGGGCTCATGGGCGCAGAACTGATCTTGGCCGAGGACGCACGTCGGGGTGACATCGCCGTCGTCGATCACCGCATCCAGTTGCCCCCGAGCGCGCTACGCGCGGTCGAGGCCACCTACAGCGTCCCGCGGCGTACGCGCGAGGTGCTCATCCAGGTTGAGTTCGCAGGCGAGCTGCCCGCCACTGCCGAGGAGTACGTCGACCTCGGCGAGGGCGAGATCGGCTATCGCCTCGACGTCCGCCCGAACCGACTGCTCCAACTCATGGTGCAGGACGTCGGGCCGGGCCTCGTCGGCATCCGCTGGACCTGGCCCGACGACGGCGTCAGCTGACGCCGTCCACCCGTCTTACGAGCGCTCGAGGATGCTCGGCTTGCGGGCGACGCGGACGAGCGCTGCAGCGAGATGGGCTGCGCGGCCGCTCGGGCAGAGCGCGAAGAGTTCGTCCGGCGTCGTCGGGAGGCCTGCAGCCTTCGCTCCGCGCACGACCAGTTTGTCCGCGTACGGCGCGACGCTCGGCCACACATCCTGAACTTCGCGAAGGAAGATGTCCGCTCCCGTGGGACCGATGCCGTCGAACGTCTGAAGGAGCTCTGCGATGCCTGCGGCGTCACCGTCCGCCTCGTCGCGCAACTCGCGTAGGTCTCCGTTCCACCGTTCGTCGAGCAGGACGACGTTGGCCTCGAGTCGTGTCGCCGTCGACTCGTCGTAACGGCGGTACCCGCCACGTCCGAGGGCGTTGACGCGCTGCTGCCAGGTACTCCTGCGCAGATTCGCGGGCGTGCGCCATTCGGCCTTCCACAGTTCGCGCGCGGTGGCCACGGCGATGTCGGAGCTGATCCGGGTCGAGAGCAGTTGGGCGAGAACGAGGAGCTGCCACAGACATGCCGGTTCGTCACGCAGTGTGATGTCGGCGTCGGCCGCGAAGGTCGTGCCGTGCGCCTCGAGGAGCTTCCGTATCGTCCCCTGCTGTGTAGAGCTCATAGCTCGACGTTATGCCCCTTCCCGGTGCGCGCAGCCGCCGGGCGACCCCTGCGCATGGACAGGGGCAACGTGCGATCGATGAGGCGCCCTAGCCTGGACGCCATGACGGAATCGACGAAGACCATGCGCGAGCGGATGCTCGCCGGCGAGCTGTACATCGCGGACGATCCGGTGCTCGGCGAGGAGTCGGCGCGCGCCCAGTCGCTGGCACACCGCTACAACACGATGGACCCGACGGACGCTGCCGGGCGCCGCGCCGTCATGGAGGAACTGCTCGGCGCGTTCGGCGAAGATTCCGAAGTGCGCCCGCCGTTCCATTGCGACTACGGCTACAACACGACGATCGGGGCGCGCACGTTCGCGAACTGGAACCTCACATCGCTCGACGTCGCCCGCGTCACGATCGCTGACGACGTGCAGATCGGCCCGAACGTCCAGTTGCTCACGGCGACGCATCCGCTCGACCCCGATCAGCGGCGTGACAAGTGGGAGGCCGCCGAGCCGATCACGCTGGAGAACAACGTGTGGCTCGGCGGCGGGGTCGTCGTCTGCCCGGGCGTGACGATCGGTGAGAACACCGTCGTCGGTGCGGGGGCTGTCGTGACGAAGGACCTGCCCGCGAACGTCGTCGCCGTCGGTTCGCCGGCACGCGTCATCAAGGAACTCTGAGCCGCTTCCCCTGACCGCCGCGTCAGTCGTCCTCGGCCACTCGCACGACGATCTTGCCGCGCACGTCGCCGCCGAGCAGCGTCTCGAAGCCGTCGCGGATGTTCTCGAGCGAGACGGTGGAGTCGATGAGCGGGCGGACGCCGGTGTTCTCCATGACCCGCACGAGCTGCTGGAGTTCGGTGAGCGTGCACATCGTGGAGCCGAGCACGCGCTTCTGCTGGTAGAAGATGCGGCCGAGATCGGCCGAGGGGTTCATGCCGGTGGTGGCGCCGCACGTGACGATGGCGCCGCCGGGTCGCAGTGACTTGACGGAGTGCGACCAGGTGGCTTCGCCGACGTTGTCGATGACGTAGTCGACCTGCTCGGGCAGGCGCGCGCCGTCGGCGATGCCGCGAGCGCCCCAGCTCTCGGCGAGGGCGAGTTTCTCGTCGGTGCGCGAGGTGGCGTACACGGTGGCGCCCATGGCGACGGCGAGTTTGATGGCGGCCGAGTTCACTCCCCCGGCGGAGCCCTGCACGAGCACGCTGTCGCCGGCGCGCAGCCTCGCCTGGGTGGCAAGCATCCGGTAGGCGGTGCCCCACGCGACGGGCAGGCAGGCGGCGTCCTCGAAGGAGATGCCGTCGGGCAGGGGGACGAGGTTTCGGGCGGGCACCGCGACGTACTCCGCGAAGGTGCCCTCGTACTGTTCGGAGAGCAGGGAGCGCTTGGGGTCGAGGGTCTCGTCGCCGCGTCCGCGGTCGAGGTCGCCGATGATCCCGTGGACGACGACGCGGTTGCCGTCCTCGTCGTAGCCCGCGGCGTCACAACCGAGGATGCGCGGCAGCAGCTCAGGCGGGTGGCCGACGCCGCGCAGGGTCCACACGTCGTGCATGTTGATGGAGCTCGTGACGACCTTGACGAGCGACCATCCCTGCGGGACGTCGGGCTTGGGCTTCTCACGCACTTCGAGGCCCGCGAGCGGGTCGTCGGCGTTCTGGGACACGGCAACAGCAGCGATCATGCCTTCGATCCTGGCATCACCAACGCCCGACGTGGGCCGAACCGGATGTCGAGGTTGGCCGGCCCCACACATTCTTGCCCGAGGGCCGATCGGTGCTCCCGGCAGGATTCGAACCTGCGACACCCGCTTTAGGAGAGCGGTGCTCTATCCCCTGAGCTACGGGAGCGTCGTCCTCGCATCGCGTCGACCAGGCGGTGACGCACTCGCGTGAACGTCGCGGCGCGCTCCGCCCGAGGGGTTGCACGCGCAGCGGTCAGCCTAACTGTTGTCGGGCGGGCTGCTGTAGTCGCGGGGCGCCGCGCCTGCGCGGCGCCCCCTTGTGCGGCCACTGACCCGTCACGTTCTGGCCCGAGCGGGCGCGACTGCTGCTCCCCGACTGAATTCGTTTGCGGCCCGCAGAAGCGCTCCGAGAGGATGGCACCCATGCGAGCCGTCACCGAAGCAGAGATCCGTGCGTCCTTCGTCAACGCCTCCAAGGGCGAGGCGAAGCGCGCCAACCTGCCCGACCTCGACGGCATCGAGTGGGAGGGTCGCGACTACTTCGGCTGGATCGACCCCAAGCGCGAGCAGCAGTCGTACGCCACCTTCGTCGTCGAGACCGAGGACGGCGACGCAGTGCGCACCCTCCTCCTGCGCCGCGCCACCCCACCCAAGGAGCGCCGCAAGCTGCTGTGCTCCTGGTGTCAGGACATCACCGCCACCGACAACGTCACCCTCTACGTCGCGCCGCGCGCCGGAGCGAGCGGCCGCGTCGGCAACACCGTCGGCACGTCCATCTGCACCGACTTCTCCTGCTCGAGGAACGCCCGACGCGTCCCCAACGCCATGGAGGTTCAGGACGAAGCCGAACGCGTGGCCTGGCAAGAACTGCGCGTCGCCCAACTGCGCGAGCGCTCCCGGCACTTTCTCGACCTCGTCAGCGAGACGGCGTAGTCGTCCGGTTCACCGGGTCGAGCAGGCTCGCGGTCACCCGGCACTCAGCGCGTCGTCACGCCGCCTTCGCACCTGAACCGGGCCCCGTCAGAACACAACGGGGCGCCGCGTCAGTTCGGCACCACACACGCCCGACCGCGCGAGGCCTGTACCCCTCACGACACCCCGTCCACGATGACGTCGCTCACTCCCCGAAACGCACCGCACCCCCGCGCCAAGCCGCGTGATTTCATGGGTACCTGCCAGTAGCCGAGCATCTGGAGGAAGCCCCATGACGAAGCCGTGGACCCGCCCCGCCCACGCCATGCTCGCCGTGGCCTGGGGTGGCAACGAGTTCACTCCCCTGCTCGTCATGTACAAGTCGCAGCACCACCTGCCGGCGGTCACCGTCGACATCCTGCTCTTCGCCTACGTGCTCGGCATCATCCCGTCGCTGCTCATCGGCGGCCCGCTCTCCGACCGGTACGGGCGAGCCAAGCTCCTCGCTCCGGCCCCCTGGATCGCGATGGCCGGCAGTGCCACCCTCGCGCTCGCGCACGGCCAGGTCGCGGCGCTTTTCGCCGGACGCGTCCTGTCCGGCATCGCGCTCGGCCTCGTCATGGCCGTCGGCACGTCCTGGGTCAAGGAACTCTCCTCCCGCCCCCACGACGACGTACCCGACGGCACCGGCGCCAAGCGCGCCGCCATGTCGCTCACCGCCGGATTCGGCATCGGTGCGGGCGTCGCCGGCTGCCTCGCTCAGTGGGCGCCCTACCCCGACGAACTCGCGTACGTCGTCAACATCCTCGTCACGCTGAGCGCAGCAATCCGCCTGCGCGGCACCCCGGAAACCATCGACCTGACGAACCGCAACACCGGGCGCCTGCGCGACGACCTGCGCATCCCCGCGCTCGGCCACCGACGCTTCCTCACCGTCGTCCTGCCGGTCGCGCCCTGGGTCTTCGGCGCGGCCGCCTGCGCCTACGCCGTCCTGCCCGCCCTCATGAGCTCCCGCGTGACGAACGCACCCATCGCCTTCTCCGCGCTCCTGTGCGTCGTCGGCCTCACCTGCGGCTTCTTCGTGCAATCCCTCGGGCGCAAGATCGACCGCCCCGGCTCCGCACGGGCCGTGACGGCGGCGCTCGTCGTTCTCGTCGCCGGAATGCTGCTCGGCGCGCTCGCCGCGTCAGAGCTGGCCATCGCCACCGCGATTCTCGGTAGCTTCGTCCTCGGCGCCGGCTACGGCCTCGCCATGGTGAGCGGCCTGCTCGAGGTGCAGCGCATCGCCGGCCCGCGCGACCTCGCCGGCCTCACCGCCGTCTTCTACTCCGTCACCTACCTCGGCTTCGCGGTGCCGGCCATCATGGCGTGGGTCGCGGAACAGGCGGGCATCCACTACTCCGTGATGTTCCTCTTCGGCGCCGCGATGGCCGCCGCGTGCCTCGCCGTCGTCGTCCTCTCCGACCGACGCGAACAGCGCCTCAGCGCACGAAGCTGAACAGCGCCACCGCCACGAGCGCGGCGAGTACCATGCCGCCGATCGACGACGCGAGGAACCGCTCCGACGTGCGCTCCGGCACGAGATCGGGCCGACGGTGTCCGCCCGCTCGACCCGTGAGCGCCGACAGAACAACAGGCTCACGCACCTCGACGCGCTGCCCGGCGTAGGCCTTCACCCGCCGCAGGTCCGCATCACCGAACATCGCGACACCAGCCACGAGAAGCGGCTTGTCCGCGTGATCGAGGACGACGAGAGCATCCTCGGCGGGCCATCCGCGGAACCGACGCGGCACGATCGCTCCGATCTCGCTCCAGGCGATGAACGAGCGATCCCGCCCACCCGCGAGGTACTGCACACCGTCGTCGTCCACGCGCAGACGAACCGCGCGCTCACTCTGGTACGAGAAACCGAAGTACATGAAGAAAAAGAGGACGACGACGACAACGTTGCCGAGGAACGGACGCATGACGAGCACCGGCGTGGCCAGTACGACGAAGAGGAGAAATTCGCACAGGTGGTGGCGCAGGTAGGCCACAGCAGCTGCGTTGATCGTCACGGCGTCAAGTCAATCAGACCTAACGCCCGCTCGCCGGTGCGGGGGCGATCGAGCCCCCAAGACCCCACCGACCCCGCTACCGCCAGCCTTCTGCCCCATGTGCGCTGCGGCGCAAATGTGACGGACCGCTCTGTTTTCGAGCGTTCACGAGGAAAGACGCACGAGGGGAGCATTTGGTTGCACTCGAGTTTGATCTGATTCGTCGACCCCAGCCGGGCAATCGAAGACCGATCGTCCTGCTGTTCGGCTCGGTTCGTGGAAGAATCGACGGGCACCACGCCGCTCGACGTCTTCCGAAGGTCGCTCCCGATGCTTGCACGCCCCTTCTCCTCCGCCCGCGCTCTCGCCGGCGCCGCCGGTCTCGGCGTCATCGCTGTCACCGGCGCGTCCGCCGCGTCCGCGCTCCCCATGGCGCCGGGAGGCAGCAGCGCCATCTTCCAGTCGCCGACCTGCGGCGCGAACGGAACGCTCGTCACGGTCACGTTGACCAACGGCAGCGAACTCGTCCAGACGTTCACCGCCTCAGCGGGAGGCTCCCCCGTCTCCCCGGCGGCCACCACCGTGGCTCCGTACGCGTCGACGACGGTGACGTTGTCCATCCCGTCGGGCGCCGGCGCCGTCTACATCAATGCCGGCGGAGTCGGCGTCGGCTCGCTCCCGCTCGGCCAGTGCGCTCCGGCGCCGGAGCCGTCGACGTCCACCCCGACCTACACGCCGACGCGAACGCACAGTGCTCCCGCACCGACCACGGACAACGTGCCCGCAACCGGCCTGCCGAGCGCGACGAGCGACGTTCCGGCACCGACGGAGCCGTCCACCACCCGCTCCAACGAGATGAGCCCGACGGCCACCTCCACGCCGAGCAGCAGCGCGTCCTCCTCGTCGTCGTCCTCCACGTCCTCCTCGAGCTCGAAGACGTCGTCACGGACGCCGAGCAGCAGCGCGTCGAGCCTCGCCGCGCCCGCGTTCGACGACTCCGACGGCCCGAGCAACCTCACGCTCGCCATCGGACTCGGCGTCTTCCTCCTCGGCGTCGGTGGCGCAGCGGCCATGTTCTTCCGAGAGTTCAAGTAAGCCCGGGTCCACCAACGCGCGAAGGCGCCGCAAGCCCGAGGGCTTGCGGCGCCTTTGTCGTGCGACCGGTTCGGTCAGAGGCGGCCGTAGGAGGATCCGCGAACCACCGGGTAGAGACCCGACGGCATGCCCGCCTGGCGGGCTTCGTACGACATGCCGTTACCGGCGTAGATGCCGATGTGGCCCGGCGAGTAGACGAGGTCACCCGGACGCGGGTTCGAGACCGGCGTCGTCATGGCCCGGATGGCACCGGACTGGTGCGGAAGGTTGACGCCGATCTGCTTGAACACGTAGGCGACGAAACCGGAGCAGTCGAGACCCGTGGCCGGCGTGCTGCCGCCCCACGTGTAACGGATGCCCGTGTAGCGCGACGCGATGGCGACGACACCGGAGCGCGACGGCGTGGCAGCCGAGGCCTTCTGGTTCGTCATGCGCGTCGCGGCCGTGTTGACCGTGTACTGACGCGTGCGCTGCGTGGTCGCCGTAGCGGCCGGACGCGTGCGCTGCGTGGTCGCCGTAGCGGCCGGACGCGTGCGCTGCGTGGTCGCCGTAGCGGCCGGACGCGTGCGCTGCGTGGTCGCCGTAGCGGCCGGACGCTGACGCTGCTGGCCGTAGGCGTTCTGCTGGTTCGGCGTGCGGTGCTGCGTGACGGTGCGGCGCACCTGCGTGCGGCTGAGCTGCTGACGCTCCTCGCGCTCCTTCGCGGCGGCGCGAGCCTCACGACGCTCCTGCGCAGCCTTGCGCTGAGCGGCGAGGGCCTGCGTGGCGCGCTCGTTGCGCTGCGTCAGGGCCTGACGGACCTGCGTGCGCGAGGCCTTCTTGACAGTGGACTTCTTGGTAGCCGCAGCCTTCTTGGCCTGCTTCACGACGAGCGACTTGGCGGGGGTGACCGTCTTGAGCTCGAGCGGCGTCGTGGCGGCCCGCACGGCCTCCTGACGCGGCGTCGTCGGAGCAGCGCCTGCGGACGAGCCCGTCGCGGCGAGGCCTGCGACGAGACCACCGGTGACAGTGACGGCCGCGGAGACGCGGGTCAGGCTACGGGGGTTCTTCGACTGGGCGTGACGACCGATGGTCTTCTGGGTGGACAATGTGCAACCTCTCGAGCGCCTACGAGGTGAGCTGTCGGGTTCGGGCCAGTTGCTCAGCCCGGTCACGCCGACCTGTGCGGTCTCGTGCGTGACTTCACCCCAAGTCCGTGGCTCATGGCCTCGGACGAAAAGTGGGTCCCCCGCCCCTGTCACTGCGATCTCGCGGATAAGACTCGTACGCCCCGACAGGGCTGGGCGCGAAGGGCGAACGAGTGTTCTCGAACCGAACCGCAACCGACCGTAACGGAAAGATCACGGGCATGTGGAGTTGGTGTTCGCCGCGTCACGGCGCGGCAAACGCGAACTCCACCCGTGGGGGCATGACGCCCCCCGCCACCGCCGAAATCCGCAAAACCGTTACAGGCCGATTATGTGACAAACATCACACGCGTCAGCCCTGACGAACCTCCACGAAAACGTGGGACGCGAGGTCGTGCGGAAGCGACACCGCGTCGTCCAGCCGGTCGAGCACCGCAGCGTGCACACGCTCACCCTCGGCGCGCACGATCAGGGCCACCTGCGGCGCGAGGCCGACGCTCGTCAGAACAGCGAGCGACTCGGCGTCCGCCTGGGCCGGCTCACCGATGCGCCGCACGATGACCTCGACGGGCTCCTGGCCGGCGACCTCGACCAGCGACTGCACGCCGTCACGGAAGCCGATCGCCTCCCCTTCCCATCCCAGCTCTGCGAGACCTGGAATGGGGTTGCCGTAGGGCGACAGGCCCTTGTCGGCGATGAGTTCGAGAATCTTGCGCTCCACGCGCTCACTCATGACGTGTTCCCAGCGGCATGCCTCGTCGTGCACGAACTCGAGTTCGAGCCCGATGACGTCGACGAGCAGGCGCTCGGCGAGGCGATGCTTGCGCATGACGCGGGTCGCCAGCGTGCGCCCCTTATCCGTCAGCTCAATCCGCCGACCGTCACCGACGTGCAGCAGGTCGTCACGCTCCATGCGCGCGACCGTCTGCGAGACGGTCGGGCCGGAGTGGCCGAGGCGCTCGGCGATACGTGCGCGCAGCGGAGGGATGCCCTCTTCCTCGAGGTCATAGATCGTGCGCAGATACATCTCGGTGGTATCGATGAGGTCACTCACGAGGACAAGAGTGCCACCTCCACGGCCTCCTGCGTAGCCGTGCGCAAAGGTTGTACGGCCATAATGAGCGCCGACCGCACAGCACGACCCCCACGAGGAGTACCCCCATGGCACGCAGCGATCGCGATACGGCGAGTGGACGCGAGCGCCTCGCCCAGATGCAGGCCGAGCAGCGCCGCTCGGAGAAGAAGAAGCGCATGGCCCTGATCGCGGGCGGAGTCGCCGCGGTCGTCGCGCTCGGTGGAGGTGTGGGTTTCCTCGCGACGCGCGACTCTGGCGACGGAGGCGACGGCGGCACCGCCAGCTCCGACATCAAGGGCATGAAGACGTGGAGCAACCTGGGCCGCGACCACGTGGAGGGCGACCCCACGTTCCCCATGACGCCGCCCGCAGGCGGTAACCACAACCAGGCCTGGGCCAACTGCGGCGTCTACGACAAGAAGATCCCGGACAAGTACGCCGTCCACAGCCTCGAACACGGCGCCGTGTGGATCACCACCGACAAGGCGAGCAGCGGTGACATCTCCAAGCTGAAGAAGCTGGCCGGCCAGGACTACATGCTCATGAGTCAGTACCCGGGTCAGGGCTCGAAGATCGTCCTGACGGCCTGGGGCCACCAGCTCAAGGTCGACAACGCTTCGGATCCGCGCATCAAGAAGTTCATCGACGCCTACCTGCAGGGCCCCCAGACGCCTGAGCCGGGCGCAGCCTGCAGCGGCGCGTACGACCCGAACACGGGCAAGCTCGCCGGCCAGATGTGACGCTCGGACCTTCCATGACGGACGAAAAGAAACCGCACGACGGTGGGGGCCCCGAGCGTCATCGAAGCCCGGAGCCCGCGTCGGACGACGAGCGTCGCGACGACCTCACCTGGGCACAGGTACGCCGCCCGGCGGCCATCTCGCTGGTCGCACTCGTGGCCCTCGTCCTCGCCGCACTCGTCGGCATGTGGTCGGCGCAGCCACGTCACCCGGGAGCCGACAGCGTCGACGCCGGGTTCGCGCGCGACATGTCGGCGCACCACGCGCAGGCTGTCGACATGTCGATGACGGTGCGCTCGCGCAGCACCGCAGCCGACATCCAGACGCTGTCCTACGACATCGCGACGACGCAGGAGAACCAGCGCGGCCAGATGATGGCGTGGCTGCAGGAATGGGAGCTGCCCCTCGCGGTGTCCGGTGAGCGCATGGCGTGGATGGCGCGGACCGGCCACCAGCACGCTGGTCTTCCGAAGGGACAAATGCTCCTCGCGGACGGCCGGATGCCGGGCATGGCGTCCGGCGAGCAGTTGTCGAAGCTACGCGAGAGCCGCGGCAAGCAAGCAGAGATCCTCTACCTGCGGCTGATGATCGTCCACCACCGCGCGGGCGTGGAGATGGCAGAGGCCGCTCAGGCTGCGGCGAGCGACTCACAGACCGTCCGCCTGGCCAGAACCATGGTGGAGGGCCAGAAGAGCGAGATCAACCTCATGACGAGCATGCTCGCCAAGCGCGGCGCCAAACCCTGGAGCGATGCCGAAGCAGGTCAGAAATAGCCATCAGCACACAAAAACGAAGGGCCGGACGCCACGTGGGAGTCCGGCCCTTCGCCGTTCGGCGCGCACCCGAAGGCGCTGCGGCCGAACAGAACGAAGCACGCCACCAGGGGGAGGGAACGCGGCGCGCTTCGTCATGGTCAACGCTACAACGGGTCGACTTCGTTCCCGAAGGAACACCCACCGCGCGTGAGGTAGGTCGCATCGTCCCGGCAGGGGATTTCGCGTCAGCGAATCTCGTTCACGGCCAACGACGTTCGAGACGCCATGCCGAAGGGTCGTCGAGGTTCCCCTCGGCGGTTCGCACGAAAACAAGACGGTCGTGAAGGCGCGAGTGGCGACCCGCCCAGAACTCGATCTCATCGCAGTCGATGCGGTAGCCGCCCCAGAAGTCGGGCAACGGAACGTCGTCGGGGCTGCCGGTGTCGGGGTAGCGCGCAGCCATCTCGGCGTTCGCCGCTTCGAGCTCGGCGCGTGAGTCGAGCGGGTGCGACTGCTTCGAGACCCACGCACCGACGCGCGAACCCCACGGGCGTGAGTCGAAGTATGTGCGCACGACGTCACGCGGCAGCTCCCGAGCCGTGCCGGTGAACCGGATCGCGCGGAACATCATGGGCCACGTCAGCGCGCCCGCCACCTGAGGGTTGGCCGCAAGATCGGATGCCTTCGCCGACTCGAGATTCGTGTAGAAACCGGGTCCGTCGGTCTCGAGGTAGCGCATGAGCACCGTCCGCACGTGGGGTGCGCCCTGAGCGTTCGCCGTCGCGATGCTGATGGCCTCAGGCTCCGGCACGTCACCCAAAGCGTCCTGGCGGCGGCGCGCGTCGCCCACCCATTGCCGCACGAGGTCGTAGGGCGCCGGGGGCACCTGCGACTCGTCGAGACCTTCACCGTCGTAGTCGATTCGCACCTCAGTCATGCCCCCATCTTGCACCCGCACACCTAGACTGCTCCGAGTGAGTGCCGAGACCTCTGCCGCGGAAACCGTCGTCATCCCCGATTCGCTCAAGCCGAGCGACGGACGTTTCGGTTCCGGCCCGAGCAAGATCCGCCCGGAAGCCCTCCAGGCCCTCGCTTCGCGCTGGGCGCCCGTCATGGGAACCAGCCATCGTCAGGCACCGGTGAAGAACCTCGTAGCCGACGTGCAGGCGGGCCTCACCGAGCTCTACTCCCTGCCCGAGGGCTACGAGGTCGTCATGGGCGTCGGAGGCTCGAACGCGTTCTGGGACGTCGCGACGTTCTCCCTCATCGAGAAGCGTCAGCAGAACCTCGTCTTCGGCGAGTTCACCGCCAAGTTCGCCACTGCTGCGGCGGCACCCTTCCTCGAGGCTCCGCACGTCATCGAGGCACCTGCGGGCAGTGTCGCTTCCCCCGTCGCGACGGCCGGAATCGACACCTACGCCTGGGCGCACAACGAGACCTCGACCGGCGCGATGGCACCCGTGCAGCGCCCCGACGGCATCGCCGAGGACGCACTCGTCGTCATCGATGCGACGTCGGCGGCCGGAGGCCTGCCCGTCGATCTCACCGAGACCGACGTCTACTACTTCGCGCCCCAGAAGTCGTTCGCGAGCGACGGCGGCCTGTGGTTCGCCTTCATGTCCCCCGCTGCGCTCGAACGCGTCGCGCGCATCAAAGCGAGCGGACGTTGGATTCCTCCGTTCCTTGACCTCGACACCGCGGTGACGAACAGTCGCGCCTACCAGACGTACAACACGCCGGCCCTCGCGACGTACGCGCTCATAAAGGAGCAGCTCGACTGGCTCCTCGCAGGCGGCGGCATGGACTTCGCAGTGGGCCGTACGACCGCGTCGTCGAAGGCGCTCTACACCTGGGCCGACGCGCACGAACTGGCCTCCCCGTTCGTCAGCGAAGCCCAGCACCGCTCACTCGTTATCGGCACGATCGATTTCGCCGACACGGTGGACGCCGCCAAGCTGGCCGCGACGCTGCGCGCGAACGGCATCGTCGACGTCGAGCCCTACCGCAAGTTGGGCCGCAACCAGCTGCGCATCGGCATGTACCCGGCCGTCGACCCCTCGGACGTCGAGGCCCTGACGCGTTGCATCGACCACGTCATCGAACGTCTCTGACGTCACTGCTCAAGCGGGCGGGCCGAGCCCGCGCCGCTAGCATTTCCCAGGCTGCATTCCCAGGAAGGACGCTCATGCCCTCGGCCGCGAACCTCACTCGCGCCGTCGCCGAACACCGTTCCGCGACCGTCGAACTCGCCGACCACGCCATTCACCTCGATCTGACGGGGGCGCCGGATTCGACGCAGTCGACCTTCACGTCGACCTCGACGATCACGCTCGTCTCGAGCGAGTCGAGTGTCGAGATCGACCTCGTCGCGGTAGGGGAACCGCAGGTCGAACTCGACGGTGAGCGCGCCCGAGCGACGTACGCGGACTCGCGCGTGCGCGTCGAAGGGCTCACGCCGGGGCGCGAACACACCGTTACGATCACCGCGCAGTGCGTGTACGGCCACACGGGTGAGGGCCTGCACCGCTACCACGACCCCGAGGACGGCGAGACCTACCTCTACACGCACTTCGAGCCGACGGACGCCCGCCGGGTCTTCGCGTGCTTCGACCAGCCCGACCTCAAGGCTCCGTTCCGCATCAGCGTGAGCGCACCGACAGGGTGGCTCGTGCGTTCCAACGCCGAAGCCGAGCACAGCGCGAGCGAGGGCGCCGTCACGACGACCGACTTCGCCCCGACTTTGCCGATCTCGACGTACATCGTGTGCGTCATCGCCGGCCCGTACCACCTCGTCGAGGACGAGTGGGTGAGTGACGACGGCCGCCGCGTGCCGCTGTCGCTCATGTGCCGCCCCGCGATGGCGTCACGTCTGCCGAGCGCCGACCTGCTGCGCTGGACGAAGGCCGGGTTGCCCTGGTGCGAGGAGCGGTTCGGCCGTGAGTACCCCTGGGGCAAGTACGAGCAGATCTTCGTGCCCGAGTACAACATCGGCGCCATGGAGAACCCCGGCCTCGTGACGTTCAACGAGCGCTACCTCAAGCGCGGCGACGCCACCCGCAGCGAGCGCGAGGCACTCGCCAACACGCTTCTGCACGAGATGGCGCACATGTGGTTCGGCGACCTCGTCACGATGCCGTGGTGGGACGACCTGTGGCTCAAGGAGTCCTTCGCCGACTTCATCGGCACCCAGGCGAGCGAAGAGGTCACCGAGTTCGCCGACGCCTGGGTGACCTTCGGGCTCGGCCGCAAGATGTGGGCCTACTCCGCCGACCAACTGCCGACGACGCACCCGATCGTCGCGGACATCCCCGACGTCGAGGCCGCGCGGGCCAACTTCGACGGCATCACCTACGCCAAGGGCGCCTCCGTGCTGCGTCAGCTCGTTGCCTACGTCGGCGAGGACGCCTTCTACGCAGGAGTCTCGGCGTACTTCGCGGACCACGCGTTCGCCAACGCCTCGCTCACCGACTTCCTCACCGCCCTGTCGACCGCGAGCGGACGTGACATGAGCGCGTGGGCACAGGCGTGGTTGCGCACGGCCGGCCCGGACACCCTTTCGGTGGACGGTGGCGAGCTCGTGCGCGAAAGCCTCGACTGGAGCGCCGACGAACCGCCCGCCGCCCCGGCGGCACGCCCGCACCGCCTCCAGGTGACGTCGTTCTCCGTCACGGACGACGGCTGGACGCCCCTGGATTCGGAGTGGATCGACGTCACCGACGCACGCACTCCCCTGCCCAACACGGGCGCCGTCACGCTCGTCGACGACCACGACTGGACGTACGCGCGCATCGTGCCCGACGCCGCCACGTTCGACGCGTTGACGGGTCATCTCGCGGCGCTCGAGCCGACGAACTCGCGTGCCGTCGCGTGGGGTCAGCTGTGGCACGCGTGCCGCGACGCGCAACTTCCGACGCAGACGTTCTGCCGGACGGTGCTCGGGCACATCCCGGCAGAGCGCTCCCCCGCCGTCGTCGACGGCGTGTGCCTCAAGTACGTCACGGCCGTCACGACGTATCTCCCCACCTCGATGCGCACTGAGTGGGGGGACGCGCTGTGGCGTGTCGCGCGGGATGCCTACACCTCGGCCCTCGACGGTGACCTGTACGACGCCTTCGCACAACCGACCGCACGCCTCGATCTCGCGCTGGCGTGGCGACGCGTCCTCACGTGGGCTGCCGGCATCGCTCCCGCGGCGCAGCACGAAATGAGGGCAATGCTCGACGGCCCCGACGGTCTCTTCCACCCCGACGCCGACGAGCGCTGGGCCTTGCTCGTCTCGCGCGCGGCGCACGCCGGCGAGCACGAGGTCGACGAGGTGCGGGCCGAATTGGATCGCGAACTCGAGCGCGATACGACGAAACGCGGCATCGCACAGGCCATTGCCGTGCGCGCCGCGCTGGCGACACCACAGGCGAAGCTCACCGCATGGGAGCGCACCGATGACGAGTCACTGACGAACGAGGAGGTGGCTGCCCTCGTCGCCGGCCTCACGCACCCTGCGTCGGTGCTCTGCGCTCAGGGCGTCGCCCTGCAGGCGCGTTACCTCGATTCGCTGGAGCGGTGGTGGAACGGACGCAGCCAGGTCATCGCCTCGAAACTCGCCCGTGGGCTGTTCGGTGTCGTCACCGATGCCGAGGCCGCTCAGGCCTGGCTCGACGGGCGCGTCGAGGCGCCGGGAGTGTTGCGCCGCATCGTCATCGAGGAGGTCGACCAGCTACGCCGCGCCGAGCGTGCCCGCGAGAACGCGAGCGCCGCAGCCTCCGTCTGAGTCAGAGGCTCGCGAGCTGGGCGAGGATCGGCACGAGCACGAAAGCCGCGAGCGCGACGAGAACGATGAGGCGACGGGTCTTCGGGGTCATGCCGCCGATTCTCTCACTGCGGGTTCGCGCACCGCGGCGTCGCCGCTCTGGCCGGCCAAGACGCTCGCCACAGCGCTGACGCGCTCGTCGTCGGTGTGGTCGAGGTCGCGCTCACTGCAGTGCAGACGCGGACGCATCGCCATGACGTCACGCGAGTCGTAGTGGCGGGCGTGCATGAGCGCCACCCCCGCGACCAGGGTTGCAAGGCCGACGGCGATGCTGCCGACGAGGATGGTCCAGCGGGCGCCGAACGTGTTGCCGATCCAGCCGATGAGCGGAGCGCCAACTGGCGTGCCGCCCATGAGGATCGCCATGTAGAGCGCCATGACGCGACCTCGCAGCGCCGGTGCGACGCTCAGCTGAACGGTGGCGTTCGCCGTCGTCAGCGCCGTGAGCGACGCGAGGCCGACGGGCACGAGGAAGATGCCGAAGAGCCAGACGTTCGGAGCGATCGCGGCGAGCGCCGAGAACACCGTGAACGACACGAGCGCGAGCATGAGAAGGCGCAGCGACGGCGCCTTGCGGCGTGCGGCGAGCAGAGCGGCTGCGAGCGAGCCGACGGCCATGACCGACGAGATGACGCCGTAGGCGCGGGCGTCGGCGTGGAAGACCGTCGTCGCCATGAGGGCCGTCGTGATCTGGAAGTTCATACCGAACGTGCCGAGCACGAAGACGAGCCCCATGATGAGCTGCAGGTCGCGCCGTCCCTGGACATAGGCGAGCCCCTCGCGCACTCCACCGCGGCCCTTGCGCCTGGGCGCCGGACGTAGTTCGCGGGGGTTCATCGCGGCGAGTGCCACAAGAACGGCGACGAACGACAGCGTGTTGACGACCATCGACCACCCCGCGCCGATGCTGGCGATGAGCAGGCCGGCGACGCCGGGGCCGATGAGGCGCGCCGCGTTGAACGAGGCCGAGTTGAGACCGACGGCGTTCGTCAGGCGGCTCTCGGGAACCATCTCGGAGACGAAGGCCTGACGCGTCGGGTTGTCGAGCGCGGTCGCGATGCCCTGGGCGAAGGCGATGGCCATGACGGCGCCGAGGCTCGCGGTGTCGGTGAGCAGCAGAACGGCGAGCAGCGCCGAGGTGAGCGCGAGCGCGCTCTGGCTGAGCATGAGGAGGCGACGCTTCGGGTAGGCGTCGGCGAACGCTCCGGCGAGCGGGGCGAGGAGGACGACGGGCGCGAACTGCAGCGCAGTGACGAGGCCGAGGGCAGCGGCGTCGTGGTCGGTCAGCTCGGTGAGAACGACCCAGTCCTGGGCGACGCGTCCGACCCATGTGCCGACGTTCGACACGAGTGCGCCGGCGGCGTACAGACGGTAGTTACGGATGGACAACGAGGCGAATGTGGGGCTCGTGGTACCTCCTCGGCTCGCGGGACGGGCGGGTGATCACGTCCAGTAACGCCGGAATGCCGCGGAATATTCCGTACCTATGCTTTGGTGACGCGCGTCTCGCCCTCGGGGTCGAAACCGTCGTCGTCGCCGTGGTCGTCCCTCTCGTCCTGAGGCCCGTCGACGAGGGTGATGTCGTCGTCGAGATCGTCGTCGCCCAACTGGTCGTAGGGCGGCTCGGCGTCGACCGGCTCATCGGCCGCCCGAGCATCGAGCGACTCAGTGGTCGGCGACCCTGCGTCGGACGGTTCATCGCGACCCGGCGTCGTCGGCAGCGCAGCCCCGCGCCTTCTTTCTGGGCTCACGTCTCCCCCGCGCAGCCCGAACGCGACCAGAACGAGCGCCGCGAGTTCCCGGGTGACGGTGCGATCGCCCTCCTGCCACGCGGCAGCGGGGTCCGGATCGAGCGATGCGAGGACGCTGGGACGCAGCGTCGTCAGGCCTTCGAGCGCGAGGAGACGTTCACCGCCCGGCATCGCGCGCAGGCGCGCGACGCGCCCGGCCCGCAGGGCGTAGCGAAGGCGGGTGAAGCACCACGGAATGAGTGCGAACAGGATGGGCACGAGCGCCGTCAGGAGTCCGAGCGTCAACGAGAGCCTGCCGAGACCGTCGGCGAGGTCGTGGCCCGACGCGGAGAGGTTGCGCCCCGTCGTCGCCGCGTTGTCGAAGGGGGTGCGCACCTCCTGGCCGACGAACGGGATCTTCGCGACGGCGCTCGCAGCGTCGGTCATGTTCTGAGCGAGCGAACCGCTGCCGGTTTCCAGCTTCGTCGCGCCGTCCTCGGCCACGAGCACGCGGCCGTGCACGATGACGCCCGCCCACACGGCGAGCAGACACCACAGCGCGAGCAGCGCGTCCGCAACGAGCTGACGCGTCCGCCGAGCCGAATCGTCGGCGTAGAACCGCAGGCTCATGACACCTCCCCCTTCGTTCGTCCTGTCCCCATCCTAGGAACGCCTTGCACCGCAGAACGACGCGTTCAGCACGCAAACCCATCCAGCAGACATCCAGAAAACTTCCAGACTCGACGATCAGAATGGTCGGTATGAGCACACCCGAGGCACGCATCCTCATCGTCGAGGACGACACCAACATCCGCGACCTTCTCGCCACGAGCATGAAGTTCGCCGGTTTCGATGTCGCGGTTGCCGGCAGCGGCAGCGAAGGCCTCGGGCTCGCCGCCACGCAGGATTTCGACCTCGCCGTGCTCGACGTCATGTTGCCCGACATGGACGGCTTCACCGTGACGAAACAGCTGCGTGACGGCGGCCGTGAGCTGCCGATCGTGTTCCTCACCGCCCGTGACTCGGTCGACGACACGGTCAAGGGCCTCACCGTCGGCGGTGACGACTACATCACCAAGCCGTTCAGCCTCGAGGAGGTCGTCGCCCGCATCCGCGCCGTGCTGCGTCGCACGAAGGCCGACGACACCGACGGCCCCACGGTGCGCGTCGCCGACCTCGAACTCGACGACGACAGCCACGAGGTGCGCCGCGCCGGACGCGTCATCGATGTCTCCCCCACCGAGTTCAAGCTGTTGCGCTACCTCATGCTCAACGCGGGCCGCGTCGTGAGCAAGAGCCAGATCCTCGACCACGTGTGGGACTACGACTTCCGCGGCGAGGCGGGCATCGTCGAGTCGTACATCTCCTACCTGCGCCGCAAGATCGACGCGGACTTCTCCGAGCCGCTCATCCACACCAAGCGCGGCGTCGGGTACGTGCTGCGCGAACCGCGCTGAACGAGGCCACGCTCTGACCTCCCAGTCGCCGCGTCCGACGCCGTCGACGCTCTCAACTCCCGGCCGCACGGCCCGCGAGCAGTACGCCAGGTTGCGGGGCGGCATTCACCGCTGGCCTCTTCGTGCACGCATCATCGCGGTACTCGCAAGCCTGCTCGGTGCTGCGATGTTCGTCGTCGGCACGGCCGGCTCCTGGCAGCTCGAGACCTACCTCGTGCAGCGAGAGGACGCCGACCTCCAGGCCGCCGCGCCGACCCTCGTCTCCTCGACGATCCAGCAGGAATCCGAAGAGCCGTACATGACGCGCGCGGTGCCGCTCAACGTCTACGCGGCACGCATCGTCGATTCCCGGCGCACCCACGACTACGTTCCGGCCACCGGCCCGCGCCCCGATTTCCCCGTCGTCACGGCCCGAACGGCCCGCACGTCGGAAGGCACGCCGCAAACGATCGGCTCCCAGGGCTCGTCGACGGCGAAGTGGCGCATGGTGCAAGGCATCGACGAGGCCTCGGGCCGCCCCTATGCGGTCGCCGTCAGCCTGTCGAACGTGCGCACGGTCGTACGCCGCATGCAGATCATGACGATCGCCGTCAGCTCCCTCGCACTGCTCATCGCGACGGGCGCAGGCCTGTGGGCCGTGCGCCGCGCGTTGCGCCCGTTGCGCGACATCGAGGACACGGCCGCGGCCATCGCCGCCGGTGACCTCACGCGCCGCGTGCCCGACCCGGAAACGACCGACGAGGTGGAGAGCCTCGCGCACTCCCTCAACGTCATGCTGAGCCAGATCGAGCGCTCGATGGCCGTCAAGGATCGCAGTGAGGAGAGCATGCGTCGCTTCGTCGCAGATGCCTCCCACGAGCTGCGCACTCCCCTCGCGACCGTCCGCGGTTACGCGGAGTTGTACCGCGTCGGCGCCGTCACCGACCCGGCCGACGTGTCCGCCGGATTCGGGCGCATCGAGAACGAAGCCAAGCGGATGAGCGCCATGGTCGACGACCTGCTCCTGCTCTCGCGCCTCGAGACCGAACAGCGCGCCGCGACGGTCGGTTCCGACTCGGCCGCGACCGCACGCCCCGTCTCCGACGTGGATCTCACCGTCATCGCTGCGGACGCCGTCGCCGACGCAGAGGCCCGCGTCACGTCACAGCGCTTCCGAGTGCGCGGCATCGACGGACCGCTCGGGCCCGTCACGGTGCGCGGAGACGAGCAGCGCCTGCGGCAGGTCGTGACGAACCTCGTGACGAACGCCGAGCGCTACACGCCCGAGGGCACCGAGGTCGACGTCCGCGTCGGGCACCTGCCCGGCCCGGACGGACGGCGCGATGCCGTGCTCCAAGTGGTCGACCACGGCCCCGGCATCCCCGAGTCGATGCGCGAGCGCGTGTTCGACCGCTTCTACCGCGCCGACCCGGCCCGCAGCCGCACCCAAGGCAGCACCGGCCTCGGCCTGTCCATCGTGGCCGCCATCGCAGCGGCCCACCACGGCACCGCGTCGGTCGACGAAACTCCTGGCGGCGGAGCCACGTTCACTCTCCGTCTGCCCTCCGGCCGCACAGCGGATCCACAGACAGACCAGGCCCGCTCAACCGATGCGCACCCACCGCCCACGACCCACTAACCTCGGTTCGAAGAAGGACCACGCGACAGCAGGAGTCTCGACATGACCGACCACCCGAACGCCACGCCAGACCGCCCGGACGGCGGGATGCGGCGCCCGCTGCCCGGTCAGCATCAGGCTCCTGCCACCGGCGCTTCCGACTCGGGCCGTCCCGGGCAGGGTGACACCTCCACTCCCTCGGGAGGCTCGCGCCCCGTCGACGCCACGCAGGAGATCCGTCCCGAACCGGCACGTCCGTACGGCCCCGGTGACCACCCGAACACCCAGGAAGCGGGCCACCAGGGCACGGCCGGACACACCGTGCCGCAGCCACGCCAGCAACCGGCGCAGGCTCCGAACCCCCAACAGCAAGCGCCCTGGGGCGCTCCGGCGGGCGGGTACGCCGCGATGAACGCCCACCCCGGCGGTCCGGCGGCACAGGGCCCCGCGGCCTCGGCGTTCTCTACGACCGACCAGGAGAAGGCGAAGAGTCGCAAGGGCCTGTTCGCTGCGGTCGGCGCCACCGCCGTCCTCGCAGCGGCGCTCGCCTCCGCAGGCACCTACGGCGTCGTGAAGGCAGGCGACGACGGCACCGGCTACACGAGCGGTAACTCCACCGTCATCAAGGCCGACCCGAAGGACTTCGCCGACGCGGGCACCGTCAACTGGTCGGCGACGGCGGCGAAGGTGAACCCGAGCGTCGTCTCGATCTCGGTCCGTTCCGGCGATAACGGCGGGCAGGGCTCGGGCGTCATCCTCGACAAGCAGGGCAACATCGTCACGAACAACCACGTCGTTGCGGGCGGCGATCGCGGGGACGACGCCGAGGTGCAGGTGACGCTGCACAACAACCGCACTTACAAGGCCGACATCGTGGGCACCGACCCGTCCACCGACCTCGCCGTCATCCGTATCAAGGACGTGCCGTCGCTCACCCCGGTGGAGATCGGCGACGACAAGAAGCTCGTCGTCGGCCAGCCCGTCATGGCCGTCGGTAACCCCCTCGGCCTCGCGGGCACCGTGACGACGGGCATCGTCTCCGCGATGAACCGTCCTGTGACGACGAGCGGCGGAAACTCCGGGGGGTCGTCGACGTCGAACGACACCGTCGTGACGAACGCGATCCAGACCTCGGCCGCCATCAACCCGGGCAACTCCGGTGGCGCGCTCGTCGACGGCAGCGGCCGTCTCATCGGCATCAACTCCTCGATCGCGTCGTTGAGTTCCGGCGGCGGCTCCGGTCAGAGCGGCAACATCGGCATCGGCTTCGCCATCCCGATGAGCGTCGTGAAGAACATCTCCGACCAGCTCATCGACAAGGGCGAGGCCGAGCACGCACTGCTCGGCATCTCTACTCAGCCCACAGAGGTGAGCAACGGAAAGGCCACGCTCACCGCGGCGAAGGTCTCGTCCGTGAGCAAGGGCAGCGGCGCCGAGAAGGCCGGCCTGCGTGAGAACGACGCCATCATCGAGCTCGACGGTCAGCCCATCACGTCGGCGAACGCGCTCGTCGCGCAGGTGCGCTCACGCACGGTGGGCAGCACGGTGAAACTGACGATCATCCGCGACGGCAAGCAGCAGAACGTCCAGGTCACGCTCGGAGCCCAGCCCGCCAAGCAGTGACCTGAGGACGCGTCAGTTCGCAGGGCCCATCCCGGCAACATCGGGGTGGGCCGTGCGCGTCGACAGCGGCACCGAGCAGTGCGGCCGAGCCCGCTATTGTTGGCTCTCCCCCGCCGCTCGCGACCCGAGGTGAGTCACCCATGCCCGCACCCACGTCGGATGCCGTCCTCACCCACGAACGCGAACACCTCGCCCGGGCGCGCGCCAACCTCGCCCGGATGCGGGAGGCCACACTGGCCCTGGATGCGTCGAAGGCGAGCGACGCCGTCAGCGGTGAGGCCCTCGGCGCGACGCTCGCCCGGCGCGTGGCGGCCCTGACCGACGACCCGTCGACAACCCTCTTCTTCGGCCGCATCGACTACACCGACCCGACGCAGGCCGCCGCCCACGAGGAACAGCTCTACGTCGGGCGCCGACACGTCTCCGACGAGGACGGCGACCCGCTCGTCATCGACTGGCGCGCACCGGTTTCGACAGCGTTCTACCGGGCCTCGCCCGCCGAGCCCATGGGCGTCAGCCTGCGGCGACGATTCGGCGTCGAGCGCGGCGAACTGACCGCCTACGAGGACGAGCACCTCAGCCGCCCCAACGAAGGCGACGGCGTCGACAGCGACCTGCGCAGCGCGATCCTCGCCGAAGAGATCGAGCGACCGCGCTCCGGCCCGATGCGCGACATCGTCTCGACCATCCAGCCCGAGCAGGACGCTCTCGTGCGCGCGGACGTGACGACCACCGTCTGCATCCAGGGAGCGCCCGGCACCGGTAAGACCGCCGTCGGTCTGCACCGCGCCGCGTGGTTGCTCTACACCTTCCGGGCACGGCTCGATCGCGCCGGCGTCCTCGTCGTCGGCCCGAACGCGGCGTTCCTCGACCACATCTCCGCCGTGCTCCCGTCGCTCGGCGAGGCGCGGGTACGCCACGCGACGATCGCGACCCTCCTCTCGGGCGACGCCGACCCCGAAACCCCGAAGGAACGCCGCTGGGTCGTGCGTGGCACCGATGACGTGGCTGTCGCCGTGCTCAAGGGGGACGCGCGCTGGGCGCCCGTGATCCACCGTGCCGTCTGGGCACACGTCGGCGAACCGACCGAAGCGCTCGTCGTACCGCGCGGCTCCCGTCGGTGGCGCGTGGCCGCCTACGAGGTGGCGGAGATCGTCGACGAACTCCGTACGCGGGGTGTCCGCTACGAGGCGGCCCGCGCGATGTTGGCGCAGCGGCTGGCCCACGCCGTCATGGTGAAGCTCGAAGCGTCGGGCGATTCGCCGGACGACCGGGTGCAGGACGCCATCGCGCGCAGCGCCCCGGTGAAGGCGTACGTCAAGGCGCTGTGGCCCAAGATCGACGCGGCCAGCGTCGTCCATCGGCTCCTGTCCGACGCCGACTTCCTCAGCGAGTGCGCGCGCGAGGACCTCGACGCCGACGAGCAGGCTCTCGCCCCGTGGGCGAAGCCGCCGCGGGCCAAGGGCTCGGCGCGGTGGAGCGTCGCGGACCTCGGGCTGCTCGACGAAGCCGCGGACGCGATCGAGCGCACGACGAGCCTCGGGCACGTCATCGTCGACGAGGCCCAGGACCTCTCGGCCATGCAGTTGCGCGCCGTCGGCCGTCGCTGCTCGACGGGTTCGGCAACCGTGCTCGGCGACATCGCGCAGGCGACGACGCCGTGGGCGCCCGGCTCGTGGGACGCCTCGATGGGTCACCTCGGCAAGCCCGAGTTCCACCTCGAGGAACTGCGTCAGGGATTCCGTGTGCCGGCGGCCGTCATCGAGTACGCAGCGCTCCTCCTGCCGACGATCGCGACGGGGCTCGCAGCGCCGGAGTCGGTGCGTTCCAACCGTGGACGCCTCGAGCACCTCAAGGTCGACGGCGCGCAGGCCCTCCCCGCAGGAACGCTGGACGCGATCCGCAGCGCGGCCAACGAGCCGGGATCGGTTGGCGTCATCGCCGTAGGATCGACGCTCGACGCACTCGAATCAGCGCTGCGTGACGCAGGGCTGGCCTACGGACGACTGGGCAGCGATCACGGCGATGCTGAGGATCACCAGATCGAACTCGTGCCCTCCGACGTGGCGAAGGGCCTCGAGTTCGACCGCGTTGTCGTGGTGGAGCCGGCCGACATCGTGGCTGCCGAAGCCGACGAGCTGACGGGGCTACGGCGCCTCTACGTCGTCCTGACGCGTGCCGTCAGCGCCCTGACGATCGTGCACGCCCAAGGGCTGCCGCCGCAGCTCAGTTCGAGCGCGGCGCCCGCAGGTGAGCCCGCTCGGCCAGTTCTTCGTCGCTGACGGGAACGAGCAGGTCGGCGCCCGGCGGCAGCACTGCCGTGACGGTGAAGACGGTCTCGGCGTCGTCGAGGTTGTTCGCGTCCTGGTAGTGGATGAGGTCGCCGCCCGGCTCCCAGAACGCCTCCCCCGCGCGGAGGATGCGCTCGGGTTCACCCTCGACCTCGAAGCGCATCTCACCGGAGATGAGGTAGCCGAAGACGGGGCCGGGGTGGCGGTGCGGCGGGCTGCCCGCGCTGCCGGGCGGGAGCGTGACGAGCACCGTCGTCACGTCTGCGGGGCCGGGCACGTGTTCGACGTTCGCTTGGGACAGAACATCGATCCTGGGGTCGGTGTCGCTCACGGCCTTCTCCTTCGATTGATCACTCTGTGGCGATGGCGGACAGGATGTTGAGCTTCGACGCGCGTCGGGCCGGCCACCAGGCGGCGAGCACACCCACGAGAGCCGCGAGCACGAGGAAGAGCGCGAGGCGCCCGTACGGAATGACGAGGACGTCAACACCCGAATCGGCCTGCGTGCGCTGGAACAGCACCCCGAAGATCGTGCCGAGGACAACGCCGATGAGAGCACCGATGAGCGAGATCGTCACGGCCTCGAGGCGCACCATCGAGCGCAGCTGACGGCGGCTCAGACCGACCGCCCGTAGCAGCCCGATCTCGCGGGTGCGCTCGATGACGGACAGCGCGAGCGTGTTGATGATGCCGAGCACGGCGATGACGATGGCGAGACCGAGCAGGCCGTAGATGAGGGTGAGCATCGAGTCGATCGGCGCGCGCTGCTCGGCCGCGTAGCCCTCCTGGTCCTTCACCGTGATCGTCGGGATGTCCTTGACGACACCTTCGAGCCCGGCCTGCACCTTCTTCCGGTCGGCGCTGTCGGCTGCGAGGACGTGGAGCATGTTGTCCTTCTCCGCGCCGCCGATTGCTTCGAACGTCGGGATGGTGACGACGTAGTCGTCCTGACGGTCGTTGTCCTCCTTGTCGAAGACACCCGCGACGTTGACCGCGCGGGTGTGCGAGCCGTCGACCGTGATGCGCACCTGAGTGCCCGGCTTCCAGTTGAAGGCCTTCGCGACGTCCGTCGAGACGAGGAGCTTCGAGTCGTCGAGCGCGTTCGAACCCTGCGTCACCGTGATCGGTGCAACGTCGTCGAGCGTGGCCGCGTCGACGGCCAGGAAGGTGGCGGGAGCGTCGTTGGCCGTGCCGTCGCCGTAGCGCTGGCGTGAGACCTCACGGACGCCGTCGACCTTCTTCATCGACGGCGCGATGCTCTGCGACATCGGCTCCGAGCGCTGGCCGCTCACGACGAAGTCGCCTCGGAAACTCTTGGCGATGAGGGCATCGATGCTGCCCGAGGCCGAGGCGCCGAACACCGTCATCATCGACACGAGCGCGAGCCCGATCATGAGCGCCGATGTCGTGGCCGCGGTGCGGCGCGGGTTACGCAGCGAGTTCTCCTCGGCGAGGCGTGCCACGACGCCCTGACGCCGGGCGAGGGCACCGATGCCGCGTACCACCGGGCGGGCGAGCACGGGTGTGGCCGCGATGGTGCCGAAGAGCATGAGCACCATGCCGGTGACGAACACCCAAATGCTCGAGTCGGTGACGAGCTGCGCGACGACGAGCGCGACGCCGATGACGAACAGGAGCGCACCGAACCACGCGCGACGGGAGACCGTCTGCTCGGGCTCGACCTGGTCGTCGCGCATGGCAGCGATCGGTGAGATGCGGGAGGCACGGCGGGCCGGAAGCCAGGCCGCGAGCGTCGTGACGCCGAGGCCGATGACGAGCGACACGATAATGGTGCGGGGCTCGAGTGTGAGGCCACCGATGTCGATCTCGGCGCCGAGACGAGCGAGCAGGGCCGAGATGCCCTTGGCGAGCAGGACGCCGACGCCGATGCCGAGCACCGAACCGATGAAACCGACGACGAGCGCTTCGATGACGACGCCGCCGAAGACCTGACGCCGCGACGCGCCGAGCGCGCGCATGAGCGCCAATTCCTTGCTGCGCTGCGCGACGAGGATGCCGAACGTGTTGACGATGAGGAACGAGCCGACGAGCAGCGCGACGCCCGCGAAGACGAGGAGGAAGGTCGTGATGAACGACAGCGCGTCCTGGATTCCGGAGGCCGCCTCGTCTGAGGCCTGCTTGCCGGTGACGACCTCGAAGCCCTCCGGAACGGTGGGTTTGAGGGCCTTGACGACGTCGCCCTGGGACGTGCCGGGCTCGGCCTCGACCCACAGCGAGGTGTAGCCGTCGCGCCCGTCGAGGAAGAGCTTCTGGGAGGTCTTCGTGTCGACGACGGCGAGCGTCGTGCCGACCATCGAGCCGTTGGCGTAGGAGGCGAAGCCGACGAGTTTGCCGGAGTAGCGCGGCGTCTCACCGGTGGTGAGGATGCTCACGGTGTCGCCGATTCGGTAGCCGCCGCGCTCTGCCGTTTTCGGATCAAGCGCGATCTCACCGTTCTTCGTCGGTGCCCGGCCCTCGGTGATGTGGAGGCCCTCGGCGCCCTCGGCGGCCTTGGCTGTGTGGAAGTTGACGCCGAACGCAGGCGCCCCCTGCCCGCCGATGACCTTGCCGTCCTTGGCCAGGACGGTGGCCGAAATGGAGGTGACGACTCCGTCGACCTGCTTGACGCCGTCGGCGGCTCGGGCCTTCTCGAGCGCGCTCGGCGGGATGATGCGAGCGCCGAGGCGCGAGCCGTGGCCGCCGTTCTCCTGGGCGAGGCGGACGTTGGCGTCACCGACGGTGCCGTTCATGATGCCGGTGAAGGCCTTGCCGAGGGAGTCGGTGAACATGAGCGAGCCGGCGACGAAGGCGACGCCGAGCACGATGGCGAACGTGCTCATGAGCAGGCGCAGTTTGCGCGCCCACACCGTCTTGAGCGAGGTGGCGAGCACCCTTATCGCCGCCCGGCGCGGGACTCGAATTGCTTCATGCGGTCGAGCACGCGCTCCGACGTGGGGTCGCGCATCTCGTCGACGACGCGGCCGTCGGCGAGGAAGACGACACGATCGGTGAAGCCGGCAGCTAAGGCGTCGTGGGTGACCATGACGATGGTCTGCCCGAGCCGGTCGACGCTGCGACGAAGGAAGCTCAGGACCTCTTCGCCGGAGCGGGAGTCGAGGTTGCCGGTGGGTTCGTCGGCGAAGATGATGTCGGGCTGCGTGACGAGGGCACGCGCACATGCGACGCGTTGCTGCTGGCCGCCGGAGAGCTGGCTGGGGCGATGCCCGAGTCGCGATTCGAGCCCGACGGCGTGAATGACGTCGTCGAACAGTTCCTGGTCGACTTTGCGCCCGGCGATCGAGGCGGGCAGCAGGATGTTCTCGCGCGCTGTGAGCGTCGGCACGAGGTTGAACGACTGGAAGATGAAGCCGATGCGGTCGCGGCGCAGCGCGGTGAGGCGCTTGTCATCGAGGCCGCTGACCTCGGCGTCACCGATGTAGACCTTGCCGTCGGTGGGCGTCTCGAGCGCAGCGAGGCAGTGCATGAGGGTGGATTTGCCCGATCCGCTCGGGCCCATGACGGCGGTGAACTCGCCCTCGTAAAGATCGAGGCTCACCCCGTCGAGCGCGAGGACACGCGCGTCGCCCTCGCCGTACGCCATCGTCAGGCCGTCGGCCTCCGCCGCGATCGTGCGTTCGCTCATGCCGCCAACCTAGCGCGCCGCACTGACAAGGGGTGGAAACGGTCGCGCCGCCGAGACCACGAGCCGGCGGTGGTCACAGACAAGGCAATGGGCTACGGCATCAACGGGATACCCGGGGTAAGGGAAGGTAGGGGCAGTCACGTGTCGGGGGTGCGCACCGTCCACAGGTGTGACGGCTGGGCGCGCCTGTGGATGACCGAACGCACCGCTCGAAGCGTCCTGCCTACCGTCGAACTCGAGGAGACGAACCCCCTCGCCTCCCCCGTTCGAAAGGCAGCACCATGGCATCGCAGTACACCGTCGATTCCGACGCGATCTCCACCCACGGCACCGACACGGCTACCCTCGTCACCGAGCTCGAGACGTCCCTGACGAACCTCAACACGAAGCTGACGACCCTGCAGACGCAGTGGAAGGGCTCGGCGTCGACCAACTTCTCGTCCCTCATGACGACGTGGCACACCGACATGACGAAGCTCAAGGGCACCCTCAGCTCGATCAGCTCGACGCTTCACCTCACGAGCAACGAGTACTCGACGGCCGAGGACACCAACATGCGTCGCTGGATCAGCGCCTGACAGCCCACTCACGCCCGAAGCGCGCCCGCGCGAACCTCCACGACCTAGCGTAGAAGAACGTGCGGGCGCGCTTCGGACCTGCAGGCTCACAAGGCGGCGGCAACCTCCGTCGCCTGCTTGATGGCACGCTTCGCGTCGAGCTCGGCGGCCACATCGGCTCCGCCGATGACGGTCACCTTGCTCTCGTCGAGGCCGGGGATGAGGTCGCGCACCGACTCCTGGCCGGCGCAGATGACGACGGTGTCGACGTCGAGCACCCGCGTGACCGGCTCGCTGGCGTCGAACTTCTCCTGCGCCTCGCTCGACACCTTGCCCAGACGCTTGTCGAGCGCCTTGAGCTGCGGCACCATGCCGAGCGGCAGGCCGGTTTTCTTCGACAGCTTCGTCACCGGGCCCACGGGGCGCGGCGGCGCGGCGGTGAGCGTCAGGTGGAGGCCGTCATCGTCGATGCGGTCGTACGTGGCGCCGCCGATGAACTCGACCTTCGAGTCCTTGAGCGTCTGCCGGTGCACCCAACCGGTCGTCTTGCCGAGGCCCTTGCCGAGCGCCGTGTGCTTGCGCTGCACGAGGTAGACCTGGCGGCGCGGATCCTCCATCACCTTCTCGGTGATGTTGCCCGGCACCGTTTCGGAGTCGGTGACGCCCCAGCGCTCCATCCAGTGCTTGAGCGTCTCGTGCGGCTCGTGCAGGAGGAACTCGCTCACGTCGAAACCGATGCCTCCGGCGCCGACCACGGCGACGCTCGCGCCGGCCGTCTTCTCGCCGCGCAACAGTTCGTCGTACATGATGACCTTCGGGTGGTCGAGGCCCTCGATCTGCGGGCGACGCGGCACGACGCCCGTGGCGAGCACGACGTGGTCGAACTCGGCCAGCACGTCGGCGTCGGCCTTCGTGCCGAGGCGCACCTCGACCTTGAGCTCCTCGAGGCGACGCGTGAAGTAGCGCAGGGTCTCGGCGAACTCCTCCTTGCCGGGGATGTTCATCGCGAGACGGAACTGGCCACCGAGGTGATCGCGCGTCTCGAACAGCGTGACGGCATGGCCGCGCTCGGCGAGGTTCGTCGCGGCGGCGAGACCGGCGGGGCCGGCGCCGACGACGGCAACGCTCTTGGTGCGCTGCTTCGGCACCGGCAGGAGCACGAGCTCACCCTCGCGCCCGGCCTGCGGGTTGACGAGGCAGCTCACCTTCTTGCCGCCGAAGGTGTGGTCGAGGCAGGCCTGGTTGCAAGCGATGCAGGTGTTGATGAGGTCGGTACGCCCGGCCTCGGTCTTCTTGACGAAGTCCGGGTCGGCGAGCAGCGGGCGCGCCATCGAGACCATGTCGGCCAGGCCGTCGGCGAGCAGCTGCTCGGCCACCTCGGGCGTGTTGATGCGGTTGCTCGCGATGACGGGGATGTCGACCTCGGCGCGCAGCTTGCCGGTGGCCCACGCGAACGCGGCGCGCGGCACCGACGTCACGATCGTCGGGATGCGAGCCTCGTGCCAGCCGATGCCCGAGTTGAACATCGACGCGCCGTCGGCCTGCAGGTGCTGCGCGAGCGTCGCGATCTCCTCGAACGTCTGCGAGTTGTCGACGAGGTCCGCCACCGAGATGCGGTACAGCACGATGAAGTCCTCACCCGCGGCGTCACGCACGGCACGGACGATCTCGCGCGGCAGGGTCATACGCGCCTCGGCGCTGCCACCGAAGCGGTCCGTGCGGTCGTTCGTGCGCGCGGCGAGGAACTGGTTGATGAGGTAGCCCTCGGAACCCATGATCTCGACGCCGTCGTAGCCGGCTTCCTTCGCCAGGCGCGCCGACGTCGCGTAGTCGCGGATCGTGCGCTCGACGTCCTTGGTCGTCATCGCCTTGGGGCGGAACGGCGTGATCGGCGACTTCTTGTTCGACGCGCTCTTGCTCCAGGGCGTGTAGCCGTAACGACCCGCGTGGAGGATCTGCATGAGGATGCGGCTGTCGTGCTCGTGCACCGCGTCGGTGACGATCTTGTGGCGATCGACCTGACGCTTTGCGGTGAGCATCGACCCGAACGGGCTGAGCTGACCGGTCGTGTTCGGCGCGAACCCACCCGTCACCATGAGCGCGGTGCCGCCCTCGGCGCGGACGGCGAAGTAGCGTGCCAGCTGCGGGAAGTCACGCTTCTTGTCCTCGAAGCCGGTGTGCATCGAGCCCATCATGACGCGGTTCTTCAGCGTCACGCCGCTCACCTCGAGCGGGCTGAGCAGGTGCTCGTAACTCATGCGGTTCTCCTCGATGTACGTGACGCCTCGGGCGCCTCGGTGGTCTCGTGTCGGATGGCAGTCGGTGGGGTGTCTGCGACGGGAACGTCGGAGGCTCCGAACAGGTCGAGCATCTCGTCGCACCACGCGAGCAGGGACTGCTCGGTGAGGATGCCGCCGCGCAGCACCGCGTACAGCGGACGCTCCTCGTCGGTGAGCGCTTCGACGTCCGGGTAGTGCTTGGCACGGTTCGCCTCGAAGTAGGCGAGCTGTTCGGCGTGCTCGGCGCGCCGGCGTCGAATGTCGGCGACGACGGCGTCCTCGTCACCGAAGCCCATGCCGCGGATCTTGACGGCGAACTCCGAGCGCAGCTGTTCGCTCGGGGTGGGCTCCCGCGTCCAGCGCAGCAACTCTTCGCGACCGAGATCGGTGACGGCGTAAACCCGTCGATCCGGGCGCCCCTCCCCCGGTTCGATGCGGACGGCGAGCAGGCCGTCCTCGGCCATGCGCCCGAGGACGCGGTAGATCTGTTGGTGCGTGGCTCGCCAGAAGAAGCCGAGCGAGCGGTCGAAGCGACGCGTCAGGTCGTACCCGGTGGCCTCCTGCTCCGCGAGGGAGACGAGGAGCGCGTGCTGCAACGACATGCACTTAGTTTCATATGCGCGCAGGTGCATGTCAACGCGGGCAGCGTGAAGCCACCCAAGGGCTGGGTTGAAGGGTTCAGCGACTCACGCCGAGAGCGTGCGGCCCCCTGCGTCGAGGGCGTAGCGGTACTCGGCGAGCGACGCGGCGAGCGCGTGATCGTGCGTGACGAGCAGGATGCCCAACCCGTCAGCCGCGCGGCGCCGGAGAGCGTCAGCGATGGCCGTCGACGTGATCGGGTCGAGGTGGGCCGTGGCCTCGTCGGCGAGGAGGTAGCGCGGCCCCTGAGCGAGGGCTCGGGCGAGAAGCAGCCGCTGGAGCTGCCCTCCGGAAACCTCACGAGGCAACCGGTCGAGCACCGAGCCGTCGAGGCCCACCTCCTCCGCGAGCGCCACGGCATCGACCTGCCGACCGCGCAGACGGGCCGCCAGCTGGATCGCGTCGCCAAGGCGCATGCGCGGATCGGCCGCCGCGAGCGGGTGTTGGGTGAGCAGCGCGGTGTGGCCACTCAACCGCCCCCCGGCACGCACGGGTTCGTCGTCGCAGCGCACCTCACCGACACTCGGGGCGAGGAGCCCGGCGAGCAGTCGCGTGAGTGTCGACTTGCCGCTACCCGAGGGGCCCACGAGGGCCGTGACGGCGCCCGGGAGCACCTCGAGGTCGAGCGGACCGACCTGCGCGCCGTTCGCGCCCGGGTAGGTGTACGCCACCTGGCGTGCCACGAGACTCATCGCTCCCCCTGCCCAGCGCGCGCAGCCGTCGCCGTGAGTGCCCGCAGGTAGTCGTCGGCCGTCTCGGCGGCCAACGCTGCAGGCTCGGTGTGCGCCACGAGGACGCCGTCACGCAGCACCGCCACGCGGTCGACGAGGTCGCCGCTCAGCACGGCGTCGATCTCGTGCGTCACGACGAGGACGGCGACGCCGGCGTCGTCCGCAATGGCGCGCAGCACGGCGAGCAACTGCGAGGCGAGTTCGGGGTCGAGGCCGGCCGTCGGTTCGTCGGCCACGAGCACCCGCGGTTCGGAGGCGAGCGCTGCGACGAGCGCCGCGCGGGCCAGCTGACCGCCGGAGAGCTGGTGCGGGAAGCGTTCGAGCAGGTTCTCGTCGAGGTGCACGAGCTCGCAGAGCTCGGCCAGGGCGCGTGCACCGTCATGACGGCGGTGCACCTCCTCGATCTGCCCGCGAAGGCGCCGGGTCGGGGTGAACGCGTCCGAGACGTCCTGCGGAACGTGGCCCACCTGCGCGGAGGCCGAACCCGGACGGTGCGGGTCGACGACGATGTCGCCCGCTACGATGCGCCCCTCGACGCGCGCGTCACGCGGCACCAAACCGCAGCAGGCCGCCACGAGCGTCGACTTGCCAGCACCGGACTCACCGACGAGGGCCGTCACCTCCCCCGCCGCGACCGCGAAGCTGATGTCGTCGCACGCGAGCGTCGTCTGCTCGCCGCGGCTACGGCGCACGCTGACGTGCTCGAGGCGCAGCGCAGCGCGGTGGCCTGAATCGCGAGCGCCGGACGCCTCGTCAGAAGGCTCTTCCGACCCGGCCTGCTCGGCCTCGACCAGAGCGGGCGGCGCAGAAGCCCCACGTGTGCGCTTCGCGTACAACGACGACAGCGCCAACGTCAGCACGACGAGGAAGATCGACGGGAAGACGAGCGGCCACCACTGCCCGGTGAGCAGCCCCGCGCGCGAGGTCGCGATGAGCGTGCCGAGGCTGGCCTGTTCGGGGCGCAGACCGATGCCGAGGAACGACAGGGTCGACTCGTGCCAGATCGCGTGCGGCACGAGCATCGTCACGGCGAGCGCCGTCTGCGGGGCCACCGCGGAGAGCACGTGGTGGCGCACGATCTGCGTCGCCGATGCTCCGGCGACGCGGGAGCACGCGACGTAGTCGGACGCGAGCACGGCCTGGGTCTCGGCCCGCACCACGCGGGCGACGGTGGGCCAGTGCGTCAGCGCGAGCGCGATGAGGATGGCCGTGACGGAGCCACGGAACATGGCGACGACGACGATCGCCGCAAGAAGGTGCGGCACGGAGGCCACGGCGTCGGTGACGCGCATGAGCAGACGATCCGCCCGCCCGCCGAGGCTGGCCGCCGCCGTCCCGACGGCAAGACCGAGCACTGTCGCGACGAGCGCCGCACCCAGCGCGACGACGAGCGAGACCCGCAGCGCCTCGGCCACCTGGACCGACACGTCGAAACCGAGCGTGTCGGTGCCCATGACGTGCGGCCAGCCGGGGGCCGTGCGGGCGGTGTCGTAGTTCGACTCGCGCATCCCCGACGACGCGAGCAGCGGCCACAGCACGGCGTAGGCCGCGATGAGGGCGAGAACGATCGCCGGGCCGCGCCGTGGCCGCAAACCAGCAGAGACGCTTCGGGGGCTCATCGCTCCACCTGCGCTCGCGGGTCGACGACGAGCAGGGCACAGTCCGAGAGCCACGAGCCGAGCATCATGACGAGCGTCGTGGCAGCGGTGACCGCGGCGAGCAACGCGAAGTCGGCCGTCAGGGCCGCCTCCACGGTGGCGTCGGCGAGGCCGGGCCAGCTGAAGACCTCCTCGACGACGAGGGCGCCGACGACGAGCTCGGGCAGCCGCGCCCCCATGAGGGCGATGAGAGCGGCCGCAGAGACCGGGGCGATGTGGCCGCGCAGCACCTCACCGCGCGAGAGGCCGCGCACCTGGGCCTCACGTACGGCGCCGCTCCCGAGCGCCTCACGCACGGACTCGCGCAGGGCCAGGGCGAACCAGGGCACCTGGCTCAGGGCGAGCACGACCGCGGGCATGACGATGTGGTGCACCACGCCGCCGAACGTCACCGGCTGCCCGGGCTCGGTGAGCCCGCCGACCGGGAACCAGCGCAGGGTCACTGCGAACAGCGCGACGGCGAGCAGACCGATGACGAACGGGGGCATTCCGGTGAGGGCGAGCGTCACCCGTTCGAGCGCGCGATCGAGCAGACCGTCGGGGCGCAACGCGGCGACAGCGGCGACGCCGAACGCGACGAGCAGCGCGATGACGAGCGCGACGACCGACAGGCCCAGCGTCCACGGCAAGCGCTCGGCGAACACCGTCGTCACGGGCTGTTTGAGGCTGTGGCTCGCACCGAAGTCGCCGGTGAAGGCGTTCGCCATCCAGTTCCACCACGTCTGCCAGAACGGCACGTCAAGCCCGAGCGAGTCGCTGATCGCGTCGCGCTCGGCGCGACCCGTGTGCTCAAAGCCGTCCCCGAGGTAGGTGACGAGCGGGTCGAGCGGCGAGAGCGCCGCGAGCGCGAAAGTTGCCAGCGTCACCGCGGGCACGACGAACAGCGTCGCGAGGGCACGGCGTGCCGTGAGCACGCCGATCTCGTGACGCCGTTCCCCGAACCGACGACGAAGTTCCTTCACGCGATCAGTTCTTCTTCCACGCGCCCAGCGACCACCACGGGCCCCACGTCGTGCCGTGAG
The DNA here is from genome assembly GCF_004151355.1 of Dermacoccus sp. 147Ba. Classification (NCBI taxonomy): domain Bacteria; kingdom Bacillati; phylum Actinomycetota; class Actinomycetes; order Micrococcales; family Dermacoccaceae; genus Dermacoccus; species Dermacoccus sp. 147Ba. Next base: position 90,805 of record NZ_SEHL01000007.1, on the reverse strand, counting down.
AGTGCGGCTCGACGATCGGCGCCGGGCCGGAGAAACCCTTGTCGCGCGAGGCGTACGTGTGGTGCAGCGTGGCGAGCACGACGTACGCCGGGTCCTTGACGTACTCGTCCTGCGCGGCGCGGTACTGCTTCGTCGCTTCGGTCTCGTCGGAGGTCGACTGTGCCGCCTCCAGAGCTGCGTCGACCTTCGCGTTCTTGTAGTTGCCGGGGTTGTCGAACGGCCCGGACGCGGAACCGCGCGAGTGCAGCGCGCGGTGGGCCTGGGTGTCGACGGTGTACGGGTTGTCGCCACCACCGAGCATGACGGCCGTCGTGCGCATCTTGGGTTCGATGTCGTCCCAGCTGCCGCCCCACAGCTTCACGTTGACGCCGAGGCCGCGCAACTGGTCGGCGAAGGCGGAGGCCAGTTCGCGGCGCAGGGTGTCGGACGCGGGGTAGGCGAGCGTCAGCTCGGCGCGCTTGCCGTCCTTCGTGCGGACACCGTCGGCGCCCTTCTTCCACCCCGCCTCGTCGAGGAGTTTCTCGGCCTCGGCCTTGCGGGCTGCACTCTTGGCCTTCGTGAAGTCGACGTCGGCGTGCTGGGGGAAGACCTTCGTGATGGGGCTGACCTCCGGGGTGCCACGCCCGGCGAGCACCTTCTCGACAAGCGCCTCACGGTCCACCCCGATGTTGAGCGCACGGCGCGTCTCGGGCTGGGAGGTGATCGGCACGGACACCGGCAGCGAAACCCCACGCCAGTCGGCGGAGCGCACACCGGTGACCTTGAGGCCGTCACGCCCCTCGACGCTCTTGGCCAGGCGCGGCGGCAGCGCGGAGCCGTCGACCTGCCCGGAGACGACCTGCTGCATGCGGGCGTTGTCGTCCTCGACGTGACGGATGACGACCTTGTCCACCTCGGGCTTGCCGCTGCGGTACTTGTCGTTGGCGACGAACGTGGCCTCGTTCGGCGCGAGCCTCTGGAGCTTGAACGGGCCTGTGCCGACGGGCTTGGTGTTGAGCTCGGAGTTCGCCGCGTCACCCGAGGTGACCTTCTCGCTCGGCGCGATGCCGAGGAGCAGGCGCGAGGCGAAGCCGCCGTTCGGCGCCTTGAGGCGGAAGACGACCGTGGAGGCGTCCGGCGTCTCCACCTTGTCGATGAGGCGGTAGTCGTCGGCGATCGGCGACGCGGACTTCGGGTCGAGCACCGCGCGGTAGGTGGCCGCAACGTCCTTGGAGTCGAAGGCGCTGCCGTCGTGGAACGTCACGCCCTTCTTGAGGCGCACCGTCCACGTCTTGCCGCCGTCGCTCACCTTCGGCTTCGACTCGGCCAGCGCGGGCGCGAGGTCGGGAAGCTCCTTGTCGTTCGGCGCCGACGGACGCAGCAGACCCTCGAACACAGGTGAAACGCCCGTCGCGCCGTAACCGGCTACCGGGTAGTACTGACCGACCGGCTCGGCATCTGCCAGCGTGATCTGGTTCGTCGACGACGACGCCTTGTCACCGTCCGAGCCCCCGGGCGCCGAGCACCCCGCCAGAGCCACTCCGAGTGCGGCCGCTGCCGCAGCGATGGTCGTCCTGTTCGCCGTGCGAACCATGTGCGTACTCCTTGTGATCCAGAATCCCCAGCGCCGAGGCGCAGGCCTACCCTAGCGCCCTGGTGCGACGACGTCGCACATAGGCCGTGAGGCACGCGTCACTGTGCCGCCACCACGCCGGTCGACGCGCACAGCGAAGCGGGCGACCACCCGAAGGTGATCGCCCGCTTCGTCAGAGATGAGCCCGGCAGGTGTCAGAAGCCATTCCTTCTCGGGCTTCTGACACCCGCTCGGCTATGGCCGGGGCTGAGCTCGCTTCGCTCGCCGAGCCCCAAGCTTCGCCTCCCAGGGTCAGAAGCCCATGTCTATCTGGGCTTCTTCCTCGCACTCCGCTACGGCCGAGGGCCGCCCTCGCATTCGCTCGGACGACCCTCAACCTACGCATGCGCGCTTCGTCAGAAGCCCATGCCACCCATGCCGTCCATACCCGCACCGGCGGCGTCGCCGCCGGCGTTCTTCTCGGGCTTGTCGGCGATGACGGCCTCGGTCGTGAGGAACAGCGCCGCGATGGACGCAGCGTTCTCCAGAGCCGAACGCGTCACCTTGGCGGGGTCGATGATGCCCGAGGAGATCATGTCGACGTACTCGCCCGTGGCGGCGTTGAGACCGTGGCCCGGCGTCAGACCGCGCACCTTCTCGACGATGACGCCCGGCTCGAGACCCGCGTTGAGCGAGATCTGCTTGAGCGGAGCCTCAGCGGCGACGCGCACGATGTTCGCACCCGTGGCCTCGTCACCCTCGAGACCGGCGAAGGCCGACTCGGCGTCCTTCGTGGCCTGGATGAGCGCGACGCCACCACCGGCGACGATGCCCTCCTCGACGGCGGCCTTCGCGTTGCGAACGGCGTCCTCGATGCGGTGCTTGCGCTCCTTGAGCTCAACCTCCGTCGCGGCACCAGCCTTGATGACGGCGACGCCACCGGCCAGCTTCGCGAGGCGCTCCTGGAGCTTCTCGCGGTCGTAGTCGGAGTCGGAGTTCTCGATCTCGGCGCGGATCTGAGCAACACGGCCCTTGATCTGCTCGTCGTCGCCGGCGCCCTCGACGATCGTCGTCTCGTCCTTCGTGACGACGACCTTGCGGGCGCGGCCGAGCATGTCGAGCTCGGTGGTCTCGAGCTTGAGGCCGACCTCCTCGGAGATGACCTGGCCGCCCGTGAGGATGGCGATGTCGCCGAGCATGGCCTTGCGGCGGTCACCGAAGCCCGGAGCCTTGACGGCAACGGCCTTGAACGTGCCGCGGATCTTGTTGACCACGAGCGTCGACAGGGCCTCGCCCTCGACGTCCTCGGCGATGATCATGAGGGGCTTGCCCGACTGCATGACCTTCTCGAGAACCGGCAGCAGGTCCTTGATGTTCGAGATCTTCGAGTTGACGACGAGGATGTACGGGTCGTCGAGGACGGCCTCCATACGCTCGGTGTCGGTGACGAAGTAACCCGAGATGTAGCCCTTGTCGAAGCGCATACCCTCGGTGAGCTCGAGGTCGAGGCCGAACGTGTTCGACTCCTCGACGGTGATGACGCCTTCCTTGCCGACCTTGTCCATGGCCTCGGCGATGAGCTCACCGATCTGCGGGTCAGCGGCGGAGATGGACGCGGTAGCAGCGATCTGCTCCTTCGTCTCGATCTCCTTGGCGTGGTCGAGCAGCTGCTTGCTCACGGCGTCGACGGCCTGCTGGATGCCGCGCTTGAGCGCCATCGGGTTGGCGCCGGCCGCAACGTTGCGCAGGCCCTCCTTCACCATGGCCTGCGCGAGGACGGTGGCCGTCGTCGTGCCGTCACCGGCGACGTCGTCGGTCTTCTTGGCGACCTCCTTGACGAGCTCCGCGCCGATCTTCTCGTACGGGTCGTCGAGCTCGATCTCCTTGGCGATGGAGACACCGTCGTTGGTGATCGTGGGTGCGCCCCACTTCTTCTCGAGGACGACGTTGCGGCCCTTGGGGCCGAGCGTCACCTTCACCGCGTCGGCAAGGGTGTTCATGCCGCGCTCGAGGCCGCGACGGGCCTCCTCGTCGAAAGCAATGGTCTTGGCCATGTGCGTGGCTCCTCCACGTGACGTACGTAGTGACCGCACCAGCGCCCGCGACGGACGAGCCCGATCGTTCGCGCGGTCATGTCGCGCGAGCCCCGAACCCTCACTCATGCAGTCAGGTCTTTGTCACTCTCATGTTCAGAGTGCTAAGGCCATGATTAGCACTCGCCCCCTGCGAGTGCAAACGGCGACGGGGCTGCGACCGCCGTGTTCGCTCACAGCGGCAGACGCAGGTCGGGGTGGGCGCTCAGCTCGTGCGACGGCGTGAGGCGCGACGGCGCTGGATGCGCTTGACGAGCAGCGGGTCGGCCGCGAGCGCCTCGGCCGTGTCGGCGAGGGCGTTGAGTTGCTGGTAGTACTGCGTCGCGCTCATGCCGAAGCGCTCCTTGATGGCGGCTTCCTTGGCGCCGGGCAGCTTCCACCACTCGCGCTCGAAGGCGAGCATGGCGCGGTCTCGTTCACTCAGCCCGGGCGCCTCGTCGTCACCGGGGACGCGGGCACCTGCAGGGGTCTCGATGACGGGCATGCGACCAGGGTAGATCGTCGCCTCCTGCCCGCCCGAACACCAGGGCCAGAACAAAGGCGCGTGGATGGCGGGTTTGGCTGAAGATGACGCCGACGTCGCGCGCATCTTCACCCAAACCGACCATCCACGTGCAAGACGCTCGAGCCTCCGGCCCGTTCGGAGCACGCCGCGGTGAATCGACTCGCGATAGATTTGGCGGCATGCCGCAGCCGTATGACGAACTCGTACATCCCAGCTGGGTGGAACCCCTCGCGCCGGTCGCCGACCACATCGCCACTGCCGGGCAGTTCCTGCGCGACGAAGTGGCCGCCGGGCGCGGGTACCTGCCGGCGGGCGAGAACGTCCTGCGAGCGTTCACCCAGCCGTTCGAGGACGTGCGCGTCCTCATCGTCGGCCAGGACCCGTACCCGACGCCGGGGCACCCGATCGGGCTTAGCTTCGCCGTCGATGCGCACGTCCGCCCGATCCCGCGCAGCCTGCAGAACATCTACGCGGAACTCAAGGACGACCTCGGCATCGAGCCGCCGGAACACGGTGACCTGAGCGCGTGGACCGACCAGGGCGTGCTCCTGCTCAACCGCTGCCTCACCGTTCAGCCCGGCAAGCCCGCAAGCCACCTTGGTCACGGCTGGGAGAACGTCACGGCGCAGGCCATCACGGCGCTCGTCGAGCGCAAGCAGCCCCTCGTCGCCATCCTCTGGGGTCGCGACGCCCGCTCACTCGCCCCGCACCTCGGCGACACCCCGACCGTCGAATCCGCGCATCCCTCACCGCTTTCCGCGCGCAGCGGCTTCTTCGGCAGCAAGCCCTTCAGCCGCACGAACGAGCTGTTGGAGCAGCTCGGAACCCACACGATCGATTGGCGTATTGCATGACGAACGACCTCCCCGCACCCGGGGCTCAGGCATCCGAACAGACGCACCACGGTCTGCTCTGGCACCGGTACGTCGCCATCGGTGACTCCTTCACCGAGGGCATGAGCGACCACGACCCCCGCGAGGACGACGCCTACCTCGGGTGGGCTGATCGCCTCGCCGTCGACATCGCGATGCAGCAGGAGGAGCGGGGCGCGAAGCTCGAGTACGCCAACCTCGCGGTGCGCGGCAGACTACTCGCGGACGTCATCGGCCCCCAGCTCGACGCGGCCCTCGCGATGAAGCCCGACCTCGTGAGCATGGTGGGTGGCGGCAACGACATCATGCGCCCGTCGGTCAACCTCGACGATCTCGCGGCCGGCATCGAGGACGCCGTCGTCCGCCTCAAGGAGGCCGGCTCCGACGTCCTGCTGGCGACGCTCGTCAACCCCGCCGCGTCGAAGATCATGACGCGCCTGCGCCCGCGCATCACGTGGCACCTTGCGAACCTGTGGGGTATCGCGCAGCGGCACGACTGCTACGTGCTCGATCTGTGGTCGATGACCCCCCTGCGCGATCCGCGCATGTGGTCCGTCGACCGTCTGCACCTTTCCGCCGAAGGCCACAAGCGCGTCGCGCAGCAGGCGGCATGGACGCTCGGGCTTCCGACGACCGGCGAGTGGCTCGCCCACCTGCCGGCGCAGGCTCCGAAGCCGGTGCGCCAGCGCGTCGCCGAGGACGCCGAGTGGGCGCGTCAGTACCTCGCGCCGTGGGTGGAACGTCGTATCAAGGGCACGAGTTCCGGTGACGGTCGCCTCCCGAAGCGTCCCGAACTCACGCCCGTGGATCTTCTGACGGCCCGCTCGTTGATGGTCGACGACGAGGCGTGACGGCACGGGCATGGCGCCTCATGAGTGTGCCGGTTGCAGCAGCGCTCGCCATGGGTGCCGGCGGCTGCCGTGCGTCGGAGGGCGACGACAAGACCGTCACGGTGCTTGCCGCCGCGTCGCTCACGGAGTCGTTCACGACGTTGGCGCGCGCCTACGAGAAGGCTCACCCCGGCACCCACGTCGAGGTGAGCTTCGCGGCCAGTTCGACGATCGTCACCCAGCTCTCCCACGACGCCCCGGCCGACGTGGTGGCTCTCGCCGACACCGAGGCACCGAAGAAGCTGCCGAAGGATCTGGCCGAGGGCAAGGCGTGGACGCCGTTCGCCACGAACCGCCTCGAGATCGTCACGCCCCGCGGGAACCCAGCGCACGTCACGGGTCTCGCCGACCTCGCGAAGGTCGACACCGTTCTGTGCGCCAAGGAGGTGCCGTGCGGGCGCGCTGCCCACAAGGCCCTCATCAAGGCGAAGGTCGCGCCACACATCGTCAGCTACGAGAAGGACGTCAAGGCAACGCTCGCCAAGGTCGTCGCCGGTGACGCAGAGGCGGCGCTCGTGTACGCCACCGACGCCTCGAGCGCACGCTCGAAGGTGAGCGGCGTCGAGGTACCGACGGCCTCGAACGTCACGACGACACTGCCGATCACGGCGTGGAGCGACACTGCCGACGCGAAGGGTTTCGCGCAGTTCGTGCGCGGCGACGAAGGGCGACGAGTCCTGCAGGGCAACGGCTTCGGCCTGCCCGGCTGACGACGATGAGCGACGAGACGGCAAGCGCTCCCCCGCCTGCACGCAGGAGCGCAGGCACGGGTGAGCGCGGCGGGATCGTGCTCGTGACACTCGCCGTCGTCGCTCTGCTCTTGATCGTCCTCCCCCTCGTCGCGCTGCTCACGCAGGTGCGTTGGGGCAGCCTCCTCGACGACCTCACGACTGCCGGTGCCCGCGAGGCTTTGTGGCTTTCGCTACGCACCACCGTGACGTCGGCGCTGCTCGCTTCCTTCTTCGGCACTCCGCTCGCCTGGTGGCTCTCCCGCCTGCGTGGTCGCGCCGCCGCCTGGACGCGGGCCGTCGTCACCGTGCCCCTCGTGTTGCCGCCGGTCGTCGCGGGCGTTGCTTTGCTCGATGCGTGGGGGCGCTCGGGGCTGCTCGGGCGCGCCGTGACGGCTGTGACGGGCGAGCCGGTGCCCTATTCGTGGGTCCGCGTCGTCATGGCGGAAACGTTCGTCGCGATGCCGTTCTTCGTCCTCGCCGCCGAGGGCGCGTTCCGCGGCCTCGACGCGCGCTGGAGCCGCACCGCCGAGGTGCTCGGCGCCTCCCGCTGGTTCACGCTGCGCCACGTCCTCGTGCCGATGACGCTGCCCGGCCTCCTCGCCGGGCTGACGCTCGCGTGGGCGCGCGCGTTCGGCGAGTTCGGGGCCACGATCACGTTTGCGGGCAGTTACCCCGGGCGCACTCAGACGGGGCCGCTCGCCGTCTACCAAGCCCTCGACATCAGCCAGGACGCCGCGACGGCGCTCGCGGCGCTCATGCTCGCCCTCTGCGTTGTCCTGCTCGCCCTGCTGCGGGGTCACTGGGTGGGCGCGGGAGGTGAGCGCCGATGACCGGCCTCTCGCTTGCCGGCACCACCCGTCGCGGCAACTTCGTCCTCCACGCTGCGCTCGACGCCGCACCCGGTGAGGTCATCGGTGTTCTCGGGCCGAACGGCAGCGGCAAGACGACGCTGCTCGAGGTGCTCGCCGGACTCACGCCCCTCGCCGAGGGCGCCCTCCACGTCGGCGGCGAGCGTTGGGACGACGGCGCACGGCACCTTCCGCCACGCGCCCGCCGCGTCGGGATGATGACGGCTCGCGGTGACCTGTTCCCCCACCTCAGCGCCCTCGACAACGTCGCGTTCGGGCTGCGGGCCCGCGGGGCCTCGAAAGAGGCTGCGCGAGCGAGAGCGCGTGAAGAACTCAGCCGCGTAGGCCTTGCCGCTGACCTCGCCGGGCGACGTCCGGACGCACTCTCCTCCGGCCAAGCCCAGCGAGTCGCGCTCGCGCGTGCTCTGGCGCTCGACCCGAGCGTCCTCCTGCTCGACGAACCGCTGTCCGCCATCGACGCACGGGGCCGCGACGACCTACGGGCGCTCCTCGGCGAGCGCCTGCGCGACCAACAGGAAGTCGTGACCCTTCTCGTCACGCACGACGCCGTCGAAGCGCTCACCCTCGCCGATCGCCTCGTCTTCCTCGACGGCGGTCACCTCAGCGACGGCGGCACGCCGAGCGAGGTCGTGCGCCGTCCGCGCAGCCCGTTCGCTGCGCGCCTCGTGGGGCTCAACCTGTGGCGTGGGCGCGTCGTCGACGGCGCGACGCTCGTCACCGCTGACGGTGCACGCATCACGGCCGCCGGGGGCGAGCACCCCCCGGCAGGCGATCTTGAGCACCTCGCCGCATTCGCACCGAGCTCCGTGTCTCTGTGGCCGAGCCGTCCCGAGGGTTCCCCGCGCAACACGTGGGCGGTGCGCGTCGCGCAGATCGAGCACACCGGCACCTCGGCGCGCGTGCACCTCACGGGGGACGCGGACCTCGTCGCGGACGTGACGCTCGACGCCGTCGCCGACCTCTCACTCGCACCCGGAGTACCCGTCCACGCCACGGTGAAGGCCACCGAGGTGACCCTCTACCACTGAGGTTCGGGCGGGCGTGACGCAGCCCACAAAGCCGCTTCGCCAGTCGATAGGGTTCGAGGCATGAACATCACGCAGAACACCGTCGCCCTCGTCACCGGTGGCGGCTCGGGCCTCGGGGAGGCCACCGCCCGCCGCCTGCACGACGCCGGAGCGGGCGTCGTCATCGTCGACCTGCCCTCGTCGAAGGGCGAAGCACTCGCCGCAGAGTTGGGCGAGCGCGCCCGCTTCGTCGCCACCGACGTGCGCGACGAGGCCCAGGTTCAGGCCGCCGTCACCGCCGCCACCGAGCTCGGTGAACTCCGCATCACCGTGTCCTGCGCCGGCGTGGCCACGCCGGGCCGCATCCTCGGCCGCAAGGGTGTGCACGCACTCGAGCAGTACAAGACGGTCATCGACATCAACCTCGTCGGCACGTTCAACGTGCTTCGCCTCTCCGCCGAGGCGATGGCGAAGAACGAGCCGGTCGACGGCGACCGCGGCGTCGTCGTCATGACGGCCAGCGCCGCCGCCTACGACGGCCAGATCGGCCAGGCGGCCTACGCCTCGAGCAAGGGCGGCGTCGTCGGCCTCACGCTGCCGGCCGCGCGCGACCTCGCCGACCTCGGTGTGCGCGTCATGACGATCGCGCCTGGCACGATGGAGACGCCGATGCTCGCCGGGCTGCCGGAGGCCGCGCGCGAGGCGCTCGGTCAGGCCGTGCCGCACCCGTCGCGTCTGGGCCGCCCGGACGAGTACGCCTCGCTCGTGGCCCACATCGTCGACAACGGGCTGCTCAACGGCGAGGTCATCCGCCTCGACGGGGCTCTGCGGATGCCCCCGAAGTAAGGAAGTCGGAGGCGGCGACTGTCGCGCGCGCACTGGCGGGACTGTCCGATTCGTGCTGCCAGATGCGCTCCTCGGCGGCCTTGACCACCCGGACGATGACGAGGGCGATGAGGAACAGCGCGACGCCGCCGACGATGTCGAGCACGAAGTGGTTGCCCGTGGCCATGACGTTCCAGTAGGTCATGGCGGGGAACAGCCACGCGAGGCGCGCCCACGTCGGACGGGTGTGACGCCACGTCTCCCACAGCGCGTAGGCCACCCAGGTCGACCACGCGCAGTGCAGGCTGGGCATGGCGGCGTAGAGGTTGGCCGAGCGTGACGGGTCGCGCGCGAGCGCGCCCCCGAGGATGTTGTAGACGGCGTTGATGTCGACGACGCCGGGCACCGCGAATCGCGGCGGCGCCATGGGCAGGAGCCAGAAGACGAGCAGGCTGGGCAGCGTCGTCGCGATGAGAAGTCTGCGTAGCCTCCGGAAGCCCTGGGGGTTGAACCACCAGACGAGCGCCAGGGTGATGGGCACGGTGGCGAGCACCATGCCGTAGTAGTAGCCCGCGGCGATGGCGAGGGGCGGCACTGCGGCGAGGCCGGCGTTGAGCCAGAGTTCGACGTCGATGTGGAGCGTCTTCTCCAGATCGAACAGTTCGTGCGCGTGGCGCACGGACTCGATCGGGCCTCCGCGGATGTGCTCCTGCGCGTAGCTGAAGTACTGGAAGAACATCCAGAAGATGAACAGCTCGAGCAGCAGCGCAGGACGCCCGCCGACGGGCTTCGCGAGGTTGCGCACCCAGCGTGGCGGTGCGGCGGCGTCCTCGCCGAGCAGTTCGTCGTCCGAGGCCCCGATGCGCTCGCGGGGGGAGGCGGATGCCTCCGACGAGGGGCGCTCGGCACTCACGTGGGCACCTCCTCGTGCCGGAGAACGGATCGCCCGAGTCTATCGGGCAGGGTCACGACGAGCCGCCCGCATCGCGTCAACAGACGGTGCGCGCGGCGCGTGCGCACGGGTATCAGCTGCGGTCGACGAGGGCGTACGACGCAGCGGCGGAGGCCGCCGCAACACCGAGGACGGACGGCCAGGCGCCAACCTTCTTGGCGAGGGGGTGGGACGCACCGAAACCGCCGAGGTACACGGCGCCGAGGGCGGCGGCCTTGGCGGCACCGGCCTTGGCGACCCAGGTGCGTCCGGCGTAAGCACCGGCGAGGGCGAGGACCACGCCACCGAGCGGGCGGATCTGCGTCTCGCGGGCGGTGACGTAGCCCCCGAGGAGGCCGAGCGCTGCGAGGGGTGCGGTCTGGACGTCTGCTGCGGGCTTGAGGTTCATGTCGTCATCGTAGGAAACGACCCTGAGCCGCACCTCGACGCCCCCGCGCCCGGGGCAGCCCCACCCAAGGAGCCGCCGAAGAAATGGACACACAAAGAGCCACGCGAGGCGGATTCCGCGAGCTGGAGATGGGACTCGAACCCACAACCACCTGTTTCCCTGCGGGGCTCCTCGGCTGGGTACTGCTGGGACTCGGAATCCCTGTGTTTCCAACGGTATTCGCGTGCATGCGCGGGCCGTCTCGGGCTGGATCGGCCCTTCTCGGGACCAAAGAGGAGGCGTGAGTGGAGGGGCTGGCCGGATCTAGCCGCCGACCCTGTAGCGGAGCAGAGGAGCCTGCCGGAGTGGCCGGGTCAAGGGTGGACGGAGTCCATCACGCAGTGACACGGAGCGCCCTTGATGCGGTCCGGAGGTGGGCGGAGAGTGGAGCAGAGGGTCGGAGGCGTGAAGGTGACGTGCGCTCAGAGCGAGTCGTAGAAGTCCTCGTCCAGCCGGAGCAGGGTGGCGACGTAGTCCGTCTGCACGCCGACCCGGTGTTTGAGCATGAGTTCGGCGAGTTCGATGCCGTTGATGGGGATGATGCGCACCCCCACGCGGTCGGCATAGTCGAGGGCCTCACGGGTGAAGGCGCACGTGGCGATGAAGACGCCTCGGTCGGCCTGCTGGCCCTGGAGTGCTCCGACGAAAGCTTGCATGGCAGGTCGGCCCACGGTGCGGTCTCTTGCGTAGCGCTTCGCTTGGACGTAGATGCGGTCGAGGCCGAGCGGGTCTTGGCTGATGACGCCGTCGATCCCAGCGTCGGCGCTGTCGCCGGTGGACTCGATGTGACCCGCTGTGCCGTATTGCATCGCGCCAAGGACCTTCAGAACGAGGGATTCGAAGTCCTTCGGCGAGAGCTGCGTGACGCGTTCGAGGATCTCGGAGACGAGGGCGCCGTGGACCGTGGCGACGGTGGCGTCGATGATCTCCTTGGGGGTATCCGCGTCTGCTACGACTTCGTCGGTCGTGGTGACGGCGTCGGTCTCGCCCTGGGCGCGGTTGGGCTTGCGACTGCGACGTCGGAACTCTTGGAACTCGTCGAACTGCGCGAGGTTGGCGTTGGAGATTGGCCCGGCCGTTTGGCTCAGGAGTTGGCGACCACGGGGGGTGATCTCGGCGTATCCGCGTCGAGGTCGCGAGACGACTCCGGCCTGCACCAAGTAGGTGATGGCCCAGCCGACTCGATTGGTCACCACCAGCTGGCCGCTGCCGATCTTTTGGGCGCGGTCGGCCTCGCTCATGTGCATAACATCTGCAACCTCGTCGGGCATGGTCCGGAACTGGGTCTCGCCATTCGCTGCGAGGATCTCCAGGACGGGACGCATCATGTCCTCGTAGGTGGGGACCGACACGGTTGGCTCCGTCCGACAGGTGGCTGTGAGGCGGCACTCTAGCAACCGTGGCGCTTAGTGCAGGACGAAAGGACGGGGCTCCTCACGCGGCTCCGCCCTCGTCTGTGCCGAGCGGGCTCGGCACGGCGGCCGGCCGAAGGCCCGCCGGCTCGCGCCGGAGGCGCGCTTGAGTCAGTGAAGAAACTCCTCACACTCGCCGGATGGGTCAGCTAGGCGAGCGCCGCTCACCGTTTGGTCATGCTCGCGCGACCTCCGTCGAAGTCTCGAAACGGGATGGACTACCAAGGGACACACTCGGAACCTTCACCGCCGAGAGGGCCGAAAATCCGCGCCATTCCGGGCAGAGCTGGAGATGGGACTCGAACCCACAACCACCTGTTTACAAGACAGGTGCGCTACCAATTGCGCCACTCCAGCACGCCGCCCGTGCCGGGCGACCACGCGATCCTACCGAACCTGCACGGGGCCTGCCCGCCAGGCCACGACCAGGCCCGCTCTCCAGTGCAATTCGGTGGTCCCGGTGACGAAACATCGCGGCCAGATCGACAGATCTGCATCAGGAAACGCCGACAGGCCCCGCCGCTCGAAAGCGGCGGGGCCCGTCAGCCCTGGATCAACCGATCAGTGGTTGTTCAGGTAAGCCTGCAGAGCGCGAACCGTGCGGGCGTTGAGGTAGCTGGCGCCGTCGCGCGAGATGCCGACCTTCGTCTGGAGCGCAGCAACGGTGCGCGGGCCGACAATGCCGTCGGCGTACACGCCGACCTTGCGCTGCAGGGCCTTCTTCGTCTGGACGCCGACAACACCGTCGCGGAACGTGCCGACCCAGGCCTGGAGCTCACGGGCCGTGCGCGGGCCGAGAACACCGTCGACGGCGAGCTTGCCACCCTGCGACGCGGCCGGCGCCGAGTACTTGACGGCCTGACGCGCGGTGGAGCGCGAAACCTGCGTGGCGGCCGGAGCGGCAGCAGCGCCGCCGTTGGCCTTGGTCAGGCCGGCGCGGACGGAGCAGACCGGCCATGCGCCCGGGCCCTGCACGCGCAGAACCTTCTGAGCGATCGCAATCTGCTGCTCGCGGGTGGCGAGGTGAGCGGAGGAGGCGTACTGACCGCCGCCGAAGCCACGCCACGTCTGCTGCGTGAACTGCAGGCCGCCGTAGAAGCCGTTACCCGTGTTGATGTGCCAGTTGCCCGTCGACTCACAGTGAGCGACGCGGTCCCAGACCGAGGCGGCGGAGGCCGAGGAGGCCTGCGTGAGACCGGCACCGACGGTGGCGGCACCGGCGAGAGCCACGCCGGCGACCTTGCGGCCGGTGGTGCTTTCGGAAGCAGCGACGTGCTTGGGGGTGTAACCCATGGAGAGTGTCCTTTCCTGACGTACGCCTGTGAGGTGAGCTGTCGGGTTCGGGCAGTCAGGTGCCCGGCCGGCGAGGACCGGCTTCACCCCGAGACGCTCACCGTGCGGCGAGCGTCGGAAGTGGGTCCCCCACCCTCGTCTTCAGCCCGCGATCTGCGGGTGAAACGGCGGTGCCAGACGAGGTTTGGCGTGTGCACCGCCCACTGAATAAGTGGTTGTGTTGAGTTCTCATGTCGCCGTGACGACACGAGAAATACATCGTGCACAGCGAAGGGAACGTTACGGGACGAGAGACCTGCGTAACAATCAGGTCGCGGTAACTTCGTGACAGATCAGGCCTTTCGGGCCCGGAATGTGATGCAGATCACACAAAATCGGCGTGATGTCAGCGCCGGCGGGCTCGTCGACGGCGTACCAGCGGCTTGTCGAGCGGGGCCGAGAGCACGTCGCCGAGCACCAGTCCGGTGCTGATCGCGAGGGCCACTCCGACGGCGCCGAGCATCGTCGTCACACCCACGCCGGACTGGGCCACCTTGGTGGCGCCGATGACCGACCCGGAGACCGACTCGTACATGCCCCGGAAGATCCGCAGGCCCGGCAGCAGCGGCGAGACCGCCGGCATGACGATGACGAGGGCGGGCGCACCGAGGCGCAGCGCCACGAGCCGCGCCGAGAACCCGACGCTGACGGCAGCGACCGCCGTGGCCGTCGTCGCCCCGATCCCGACATAACGCGTCAGCAGCGCAACCCCGACGACGCCGAGGGCTCCCGCCGCAGCTGTCGGCAGGAGCATCCGCACGCGGGAGCGCATCGTGACGGCGGCACACGCCGCACCGATGGCACCGCACGCCACCTGCAGGAGCAGGACCGTGGGCGGCATGTCGAAGCGCAGGGAGCCGGGCGATTGGAGGCTGAGGTCGAGCGCCCGGTCGAGGTTCAGCGTCAGCGCCAGACCGGCACCGACGCCGACGGTGATTCCCGCGCAGTCGAGGATGACAGTGAGAACACGACCCGACGCCGTGACGGGGTAGCCGGTGACGGCGTCCTCGACCGCGGAGGCCATCTGACGACCGGGCAGGAGCGCGACGATGCCGCCCGAGATGGCATAGGCGAAGTCGGCCGTCGACATCGTGCCGGGCAGGTTGTGGGCGACGAACTCCCCCACGACGCGGCTCTGGTGCGACATGTAGGCGAACCACGCGAGGGCCGTCGAGATGAGACCGCCGGCGGCGGCGCCGTAGAAGGCGGGGACACCGGCGTTGCTCAGGCGTCGGCCCACTCGGTCGACGAGCACGGCGGAGACGAACGCGACGGCGACGGCCATCCAGCCGCCGCCGAGGATCGTTGCGACGGATGCCGCGAGACCACCGAAGGCAACCGAGACGAGCCAGCGCGGGTAGAGGCGCGGCATCCTCTGGATGCGCTTCAGTTCCTTCGTCGCCTCGTCGAGATCCAGGCCACCGGACACGAGCGACTCGACGAACTGGTGCACGGCCATAAGCCGAGAGAAGTCGCGCGTCGAGGAGCGCACGACACGCAACATCGTGAGGGGCTGACGGCCGTTCGTCGACGGGCTCTGCAACAACAAGGACTGGTTCGTGATGTCGACCTCGAGGCGGCGCAGGCCCGCGGATGCCGCGACGGCGACGACGCTCGCCTCGACGTCACGCGTGCTCGCGCCACAGCGGAGGAGCAACTCGCCCACACGGGCGGCGATGTCGAGCGCCTTCTGCTGCTCGGTGTCGTCGTCCGGCCCGCCCATGACGTTCGGGTCGCGATAGGGCGTGCGCTTGAGCGCGTCGGCGATGGGCAGCGGCTCGGTGACCGGCTCGCTGCGCAGGAAGCGCATCCGTGGCGGCAACCCCGGGGTCGGCATGCTGGACGAGTCACTCGAGGGGTTGGGCCCCGTGCTCGACTGATCCCGTCCGTACTGCGCCATGCCTCGAAGAATAGTTCGTGGGCCTCGACCGACCGTGGGCCCGCGCTGTGGGTGGGCTGTGGAACGGGGCCCGAAGCGTCAACGGATCAGTTGCCGAGGCCGGACGCCGGCAGGTACTCCGCGAGCGGATCGGTGATGCCGCCGGTGAGCGGAACCCAGGAGATGTCGCCGCCTTGCATGAACGAGCCGACGAGCATGAACAGGCCGAGACCGGCGAGCGCGGGCGCCACGATCCTGCCAGCCGACTCCGGGACGAGCGCCCGCACGACCGAACGTGAACCCCGGCGATAGCCGACGGACCCGGCGCCGCGCCACATCGTCCACTGACCCGCCACGGCCCCCGCGACGATGGGCAGTGCCCACCACGCCCGTGCGACGCCGTCACCGCGCACCATGGCCCAGCCGATGGCCACGAGCGAACCGACGCACGCGAAGACGAGTGCGGGGAGCACGAGGGCCGCGAGCGTCGAGACGAGAGCGCGCAGCAGATGCCAGGGCGAACTGGCCACGGCGACGGCGCCGTCGCTCTTTCGTCGCCCGGCCTCGTAGCGGCGAAGGACGGTCTGCGTGATCGTCGAGTCGCTGAAACGCGCCGCGACGTTCCACACGATGAGCAGGACGAGTCCAACGACGGGCACGAGCGCCGTGAGGCCGACCCAGAGCAAGAACATCGCCTGCAGCGTGCCCGAGCGGTGTGGCAGGTTGATCCGCGGATCGTGCTCGCCGGGGCGGCTCTGCGCCTTGACCGCCGAACCCGGGCGGTAGGGGCGCGCACCGTTCTGCGGCGCGCCGCCGTACGGGCCCTGCTGCGGCGGCACGGCCGGCGCCGGTTGCGGCTGCCCGTTCGCGCCACGCGACTGACCGAACTGGCCGTAGGCAGGCGCCGCCTGGGGCGCCCCGCCCGAACGCTGCGTCGGGCCGTCGTACGCCAACTGCTGCGGTCGCGATGCGACGGGGCGCTCGCTCACGGGAGCGACACGGGTAGCGTCGACGACCGGCATGACGGAGGTGGCGGCCGGGCCTGGGGCGGCGGGCGCCGGGGCTGCGGGCTCGCGCACAGGAACCACGGTCGTCGGTTCGCCGCGGGCGTAGCGTTCCATCTGCTCGACGACCTCGCGGGCCGAGGGTCGCTCCCCCGGCACGGGGCTGAGTGCGGCCGCGAGCAGCGGCCGGAGACGCGCGTCGACGCCGGTGAGGTTGGCCTGCCCCCGCGTCACGCGGTCGAGGACGGCCGGCATCGGCCCGCGCCCGAAGGGCGGCTCCCCCTGGGCGGCGAAGGCGAGCGTTGCCGCCCACCCCCACCAGTCCGTGGACGTGGAGACCGGGGCGCCCTCGACGAGCTCCGGCGAGAGGTAGCCGGGGGTACCCATGACGAGGCCGGTCGAGGTGAGGCGCGCGTCGTCGGCGATGTGCGCGATGCCGAAGTCGATGAGCACGGGGCGTCGACCCACCATGAGCACGTTGCTCGGCTTGAGGTCGCGGTGGACGACACCTGCGGCGTGGATGGCGCGAATGGCGTCGGCGAGGCTGCGCCCGAGGTCGGCCATCTCCTCCGCGCCCAGGGGACCGCGCTCGTCGACCACCTTGTCGAGGGGGTCACCGGGTACGTACTCGGTGGCGATGTAGGGACGCTCGCCGTGCGGATCGGCGGTGATGACGGCAGCGACGTTGGGGTGGTGGACGCGCTCGAGCGTGTCGACCTCGCGCGCGAGACGCGTGCGCGCATCGGGGTCGTAGGCGATGTGCGGGCGAAGAACCTTGACGGCGACCTCACGACGACGCGGGTCGGCGGTGTCGATGGCTCGGTACACGACGCCCATGCCGCCCTCACCGATCTTCTCCGCGAGCTCGAAGCGCCCCACCATCCGGTCGTTCCCCTCCGGGCGGCGTGAACTGACGCGGGTGGCCTCGTCGTCACGGTCGCGCGGCGGCGCCGCCCGCGTGGCGTCGCCATCCGCTGCTGCTCCCCACGTGGTGCGCTGGGTCGACTCGTCGGCTTCGGCGCGGCGCGGACGGGGCAGACGGTGCCCGCCGCGTCGGGCGTCACCAGCGTTGTCGAGAGGCGTCATGACCCCACCGTAGGGCGCCTCCTTGAACTTCCGCTGTATCGGCGTGCCCGTGTCACGCGGTGGCAACCCGTTCGTCACCGAGGCGCGATAACCTCGAATCACCGGTGATCGAGCCGGGGTTCGTCGCCGGGCGAACACCTGCGAATACGGGGAGTCCACACACCGATGAGCCACACCTACGACTTCGTCGTCGCCGCCAACCGTCTGCCCGTCGACCGTGTCACTGCCGAGGACGGCAGCGAAGAATGGCGCCGCTCGCCGGGCGGCCTCGTCACCGCCATGGACGCCGTGATGCGCGGGCGTGAAGGCGCCTGGGTCGGCTGGGCGGGTGACCCAGGCGAGGCTCCGGAGCCCTTCGACGACGCCGGCATGCACCTGCACCCCGTGCCGCTGTCGGAGCAGGAGATCGCCGAATACTACGAAGGGCACAGCAACGACACGCTGTGGCCCGTCTACCACGACGTCATCGTCTCGCCGACGTTCAAGCGGAGCTGGCGTTCGGCCTACCGCACGGTGAACAAGCGTTTCGCCCAGGCGTGCGCCGACGTGGCCGCCGAAGGCGCCACCGTGTGGGTGCACGACTACCAGCTCCAGCTCGTGCCGCAGATGCTGCGTGAGCTGCGCCCCGACCTGCGCATCGGGTGGTTCAACCACATCCCCTTCCCCGCCGTCGAACTGTTCGCGCAGCTGCCGGGGCGCGAGGAGATCCTCGAGGGCCTGCTCGGTGCCGACTTCCTCGGGTTCCAGCGCACCGAGGACGCGGGCAACTTCCTGCGCGCCGTGCGTCAGTACCTCGAGCTCGAGGTCACCGGTGGCGTCGTCGACCTCGGTGACCGTGCGGTGCGCGCCACGGCGGTGCCGATCTCGATCGACACCGCGGGCCTGCGCGAGGTGCTCGAGAGCGACGAGGTGCAGGCACGCGCCCGCGAGATCCGCGAACAGCTCGGCAACCCGGACAAGATCCTGCTCGGCGTCGACCGCCTCGACTACACGAAGGGCATCCGTCATCGCCTCAAGGCCTTCGGCGAGCTGCTCGCCGACGGTCAGCTCGACCCGAAGCGTCACAAGCTCATCCAGGTCGCGACGCCGAGCCGTGAGCGGGTCAAGGCGTACATGGATCTGCGCGATCAGGTCGAACTCACCGTCGGGCGCATCAACGGTGACTTCTCGAGCATCGGCGCCACGGCGCTCACCTACATGCACCAGTCGTTCGACCGCGCCGAGATGGCCGCGATGTTCGCCGCTGCCGACGTCATGCTCGTCACGCCGCTGCGCGACGGCATGAACCTCGTCGCGAAGGAGTACGTCACGTGCTGCCCCGCCGACGGCGCACTCGTGCTCTCGGAGTTCACCGGCGCGGCAACCGAACTGAGCGAGGCCTACACGTGCAACCCGCACGATCTGGCCGGCCTCAAGCAGGTCATCATGCGGGCCATCACGGCGACGGAGGAGGACCGCGAGCGCCGCATGGACGCGTTGCGTTCGACCGTGTCCACCGCCACGGTGCAGGAGTGGGCCAAGCACTACCTCGCGGCTCTCGAGGCCGCACCAGCGCGGCCCGAGGACGAGAGCGACAACTCGTGAGCGAGTCGACGCCCCCGATCAAGGATCAGCGGTCCGACGCCGGGCTGCCCGCCGACCTGCGCGCGGCGATCGAGCACTTCGCGCGAGAGCCTCGAGTGCTCGTGGCCTCGGACTTCGACGGCGTGCTCGCCCCCCTCGTCCTCGACCCGATGAGTTCGCGCCCGCAGCCGGGCACCGTCGAAGCATTACGCGCGCTGGCGGAGCTGCCCGAGGTTGACGTGGCCGTCGTCTCGGGGCGCGACCTCGCAACGCTGGGCAAGCTGACGGGGCTCGCGGCGTCTGACGGGATCATGCTCGTCGGCAGCCACGGTGGCGAGTCGAGCCCGCCACTCACCGACGGGTCGGCGACGCCGTCCACCGGTTTGGGCGAGGCCGAGCATGCGGCGCTCAAGGGTGCCACCGAGGCCTTGGAGGCCGTCGTCGAGCGGTTCGGCCACGCGCGCGTCGAGCACAAGCCCGCCGGCGTCGTGCTGCACACGCGCGGCATGGACGACGCCGAAGCTGCTCGCGCCACCGCCGCTGCGCTGGCTGTGCCCGAGGACGTGCCCGGCGTGCGGGCCATGCGCGGCAAGTCGGTCGTAGAACTGTCGGTGCTCGACGTGACGAAGGGCAGCGCACTGGCCGCACTGGCCCAGAAGGTGGGCGCGGACGCCGTCGCATACTTCGGTGACGACGTCACGGACGAAACGGTCTTCGAGGCACTCGACGCAGCCGAGGGCCACGTCACGGTCAAGGTGGGTGAGGGCGACACGGCCGCCGCCCACCGCGTCGAGACGTGCGAGGTCATGCCGACGCTGTTGGACACACTGCTTGCAGCCCTCAGCGCCCGCTGAGGCGCCTTGCGTCCGCGTGGGGCACTCCGGTTCGGTTGATGCGGTCTGAGCTGACTCGAAGTGCGTCAGGCGCCCCCCCCTGCGTCAGGTGCTCGAGTGAACCCTCACGGCACCCGTGTGCGGACCTGTCGAGGCGCGCACGACGAGTTCGGGGGCGAACACCACCTCGTCGTGTTCGCTCGCCTGCCCCTTGATCTGCTGCACGAGAATGTCGACGGCGCCCGCTGCCAGTGCGGCGACGTTCTGGCGCACCGTCGTCAGCGGCGGTGCGGTGTGTTCGCACATCATCGAACCGTCGTAGCCGACGACCGACAGGTCACCGGGGACGTCGAGACCCTCGAGGCGTGCCGCTCGGATGGCACCCAGCGCCATGAGGTCCGAACCGCAGATGATCGCGCTGACCCCGCGCGCGACGAGCCGACGAGTCGCCAGTTCACCGCCTTCCAGCGTGAACCACGTGTGCTCGACGAGCGCCTCGAAAGTCTGGGCGGCCGCGATCTCACGGAAGGCCTGCGTCTTGCGGATCGAGGGAATGTAGCGAGCCGGCCCGACGGCCAACCCGATGCGGTCGTGGCCGAGGCGACGCAGGTGTTCGACGGCGAGATGGATCGCCGCGCCGTCGTCGGTCGAGAGCGACGGCGCCGGCAGATCCTCGCGGTGTCCGTTGATGAGCACGAGCGGCAGACCGGCCTCGAGCATCTCGCGCTGGCGCGCCACGGACGCCGTGGTGTCGGCGTGGCGCCCGCTCACCTGGACGATGCCCGCGACGCCTCGCTCGAGCAGCATCGAGAGGTACTCGTCCTCCTGCACGCCGCCCGCGCTCGTCGGGCACAGAACCGCCGTGTACCCCTCCGCGGCGAGTCGGGTCGTCACGGCCTGAGCGAGGGCCGGAAAGATCGGGTTGTCGAGCTCGGGCACGACGAGGCCGATCGCCCCAGTGCCCGCACGCTGCAGGTTCGAGGGGCGCGAGTACCCGAGCACGTCGACCGCGGTGAGGACGCTCTGTCGGGTGGCCTCGGCGACGCCCGACTTGTTGTTGAGCACTCGGCTCACGGTCGCCTGCGACACCCCAGCCGCCTCCGCGATCTCCAACAGTCGCAGCGGCGAGCCCCCCTCGCCATGCACGTTCGCCATGTCTCCCCCAGAACTCGACGCGTACGTCGACCGTACAGTTCGCGCCTCCCTCCGAAATGATGTGTCTCGACCTTCGACGGGAGACGCCACTGCCGCCGAGGCCGTGAGGCGCCCGGCGGCAGTGGCGGGTGGCGGGACACTCACTTGACGGAGCCCGAGGTGAGTCCTCCGATGAGCTGCTTCTGGAACGCGAGGTAGAGGCCCATGATGGGCAGCGAGCACAGGAGCGCGCCCGCAGCGAACTGCCCGAACAGGGCGTTGCGCTGCTGACCGAAGGTCATGCCGTACAGACCCACGCCGAGCGTCTGCTTCGACACGTCGGTGAGGAAGATGCTCGCGAGCAGGAACTCACCGAACAGGCCCACGAACGTCACCATGAAGACCGTCACGAGGATCGGTCGCACGAGCGGCAGCGTCAGGGAGAAGAAGACGCGGGCGTGTGAGGCACCGTCCACGTGCGCGGCCTCGTCGAGTTCCTTCGGCACGGTGTCGAAGTAGCCCTTGAGCAGCCACACGTTGGAACCCATCGCACCGCCCATGTAGACGAGGATGAGGCCCCACAGCGTGTTGAGGCCGAACGGCGGCAGCACCTCGCCGATCTTCGTGAAGGTGATGTAGAGGCCGACGAAGGCGAGCAGTGCCGGGAACATCTGCAGCAGCAGGAGGGCCAGCAGCATCGCACGCCGGCCCTTGAACCGCAGGCGCGAGAACGCGAAGGCCGCACAGGCGCCGATGAAGACGCACAGGGTCGACCCGACGAACGCGATGATGAGCGCGTTCTTGTACCACGTGACGAACGGGTGCGACTCGTCGGTGAACAGCGCCGTGAAGTTGTCGAGCGAGAAGCCGCTCGGCAGCAGGCCCGTCGAGCTCAGCGTGCCGGCCGGGTTGAATGCGGCCGACATGAGGAACACGATCGGGAACAGCGCGAAGGCGAGGGCCAGCAGCGCGAGGGCGTGGCGCCACCACACGTCCCGGAAGCTTCCGCGAACCACCGGCTTATTCGCGCGGGCGCCCTTGGCCTCGTTGGCGGTGCGGGCGGCGTCACCGATCGGCTCGAAGGGAGCGACCGGCCCGTTGACGGGGCTGACGGACATCAGTTGACCTCCTCGAGGGCCTTGCTGCGCAGGAAGCCGGGGAAGCTCAGCAGCGCGACGATGATGAAGATGACGACGGCGATCGCGGAGGCGAAGCCGAAGTTCGGGCTCGTGCCGTCCATCGCGAGACGGAAGGCGTACGTGATGAGCAGGTCCGTGGAACCGATCTGGGTGTCGCCTCCGACGAAGGGAGCACCCTTCGTCACGAGGTAGATGAGGCCGAAGTTGTTGAAGTTGAAGGCGAACGATGCGATGAGCAGCGGGCCGACGGCGACGATGCGGGCGGCCTCCATGACGTCACCGGGCAACGACTGCAGCGCACCCGTGCACACGACGAACATGTAGGGGAGGCCGAGCCACAGGTTGACGAGCAGGATGGCGGCGCGCGCGGCCCACGGGTCACCCATCCAGTCGATGTCGAGGCCCGTCATCGTGTTGATGAGGCCGAACTCCTGGTTGAACATCGAGGCCCACACGAGCGCCGAGACGAACACGGGCACGGCGTACGGCAGGATGAGCAGGCTGCGGTAGATGGCCTTGCCCTTCATGCGCGGGTCGTTGAGCAGCAGGGCGAGAAGCATGCCGAGCACGAACGTCGTGAGCACCGAGAGCACGGCGAAGGCGATGTTCCAAGCGAAGATGCCGAGGAAGCCCGAGCGCAGCGTCGGGTTGGTGAACAGGCTCGTGTAGTTCTTGAGCCCGACGTTCTCCTTCCACCCGACGGCGAGCGGCGAGCCTTCACCGTTCTTCGGCTCCCAGCGCGCGTTCTTCGCGACGTAGACGGTGCCGGTGGAGCTGTCGACGAGTTCGTTCTTGGCCTCGTCGAGACGCAGCGCGGGCTTGCCCTCGAACGCCTGCGTGGCGCCGCTGGCCTTGATGCCGCCTCCGTCGTCGGTGGGCACCGCGAAGGCGCTCAGATCCTTGCGGCGGTTGGCCTCGCCGAGGTTGAGGATGTGGAAGCCCTCGGCCGAGGTGATGCGCCCGAGGCTCATCTCGGTCGCACCCGCGAGCGGCGCGGTGCCCTTGGCGTCACCGACGAGCTTGTTCCCCTTCTCGTCGGCGAGCAGGAAGTACAGGTCGCCCTTCGTGACGTCCTGGCCCTCCTTGACCGCAACCGAGAGGTTGTACGTCGGCGAAC
This sequence comes from Dermacoccus sp. 147Ba, assembly GCF_004151355.1. Lineage (NCBI taxonomy): Bacteria > Bacillati > Actinomycetota > Actinomycetes > Micrococcales > Dermacoccaceae > Dermacoccus > Dermacoccus sp. 147Ba. The sequence goes on along the minus strand of NZ_SEHL01000007.1, from coordinate 67,583 downwards.
CCGGAACCTGCTGCACGGAGTAGGCGATGTTCTGCTTCGTCGACTCCTCCTTGGAGACGAGGTGGCCCTGGCCGTAGTTCGTGAACGACGTGGCAGCCGTGTAGGCGATCGGCCACACCTGGAGGCCGACGAGCAGCAGCAGCCCTGGCAGCAAGTACTTGGCGGGGACGTTCTTGCGGGTGCCGTAGACGACGAGGACGGCCATCGCGACGAAGGCGACCCCGACGACGGCGAGCGAGTACCCGGCGGACGCGAGCTTCGTCACGAGGTAGAGGCACAGCGCGAGGGCCGCGGCGATGGCCACCCACTTGGTGACGATCGCCCAACGGGCGCTCTTCGCGGGAGGCAGAGCTGAACTCTGCGCGGGGGCGGCAGGCGTCGCCATGAACGTTCTCCAGGGGGGTGAGGCGAAGGGGTGGGTGCGGCGTGAGCCGGTGACCGAGGGACGGTCACCGGCTCACGGGAGGAGGGTCAGTTACCGGCCTTGATAGCGGCCTGAATCTCCGACTGCGCCTTGTTGAAACGGGCGTCCGGTGCGGACTTGCCCGAGATGACGTCGGCCAGGGCCTGGCCGAGCGGCTGCCAGACGGCGTTCATCGCGGGGATGTTCGGCATCGGCTTGGCGCCCTCGCCGGCAGCTGCCCACTGGGCGACCTGCGGGTCGGTCTTGGCCACGGCGTCGAAGGCGGCCTTGAGTGCCGGCGGACGCTTGCCGACCTCGAAGAGCTGCTTCTGCGCGGCTTCGGTGGTGAGTAAGGACGTCGCGAACGTCTGGGCGACCGTGGCGTTCTTGGCCTTCGATGAGACGTAGAACATCTGGACGCCGAGGAACGGCGTCATCTTGCCGCCGCCTTCGACGGTCGGCATGGCGCTGACGGCGTACTTCACGCCGGCCTTGTCGTAAGTCGGAAGCGACCACGGACCCGTGATGGTGTAGGCGGCCTTGCCGTTCGCGAAGAGGTTGTCGGCGTTCGTCTTGTCGATGTTGGTCGACAAAACCTTCTTCTTGCCGAGCTCGGCAAGAAGGTTCGCGCCCTTGAGCGTCTCCGGCGAGTTCACCATGAGCTTGTTGGCGTCGTAGTCGCCGTTGTCCTTCGTACCGAAGATGCCGCCCTTGAACCCGGAGAGGAACGGGTAGCCGTGGTAGGCGTCGCCGACCTTGCCCATTTCGAGGGCGAGGACGTTGGTGGCCTTCTTCGAGTCGACGGCCTTCTGGCCCGTGGCGATGAGCTCGTCGAGCGTCTTCGGCGCGTCCTTGGCGTAGGCCGTGTTGCGCACGAGGGCCATGTTCTCGACAGCGTAGGGCACGCCGTAGGTCTGGCCGTTGTACTTCGACGCCGTGATGGCGACCGGGTTGAACCCGGCAGCCGTCTGGGCGGAGAGCTGGACGGGAGCGACGGAACCATTGGCGACGAGCTCGCCCATCCAGTCGTGTGCGCCGACGATGATGTCGGGAGCCTGACCGGCCTTGAAGGCGGTGTTGTAGTTGCCGCGCACGTCCGTGGCGGTCTGCACGGAGACCTTGACGCCGTTCTGCCTGGCGAACTCCGAGGCCAGCTTCGAGACGGTCGGGGCAGCGGTACCGTCGGTCCAGATGACGAGGTCGGCGCTGGCGTCGCGCTTCGGGTCCTTCGCGTTGACTGCGCCGGTCGCGGCGGCCGAGCCGGACGCGGACGATCCGGACGACTTCGAGCTGCTCTTGCTCGAGGACGAGTCTGTGCCACCGCAGGCGGACAGCGAGAAGGCGACGACGCCCGCGAGGGCGACGGCAACACTGCGCTTGGTCATGGGTACTTTGATACATGAGGAACGCCCTCGGGTGAGAGCGTGTGGTCCACTTCACATTGTGAGGACGCTTTCACCGTTTGCAAAGTTTTTCAGATAACGGTTTCATCACCGCGCAGAGCGACGCGGGCGGACATGTCGAACCGATTCCCGTGCGCCCGTTGGAGATCGGATTCGGAGTCCGGCTGCACGGCGAGGATGTATCAGCTGTGCTCGTTTGAGCAGCACAGAAGCAAATGTGCGCCAGGGGTAGGCAGGGGCCACCCTCCTGGGGCATGATGTGTGCGTCATCACATTTCGTGAGACACCCGTTCACAACGGATCGTCCGGCACGTTCCTGCCGGTGAGCGCCAAAGGAAAACCATGGCAACTGTCACGTACGACCGCGTCTCCCTCACCTATCCGGGCGCCGAGCGCCCCAGCGTCTCCGACCTCAACATCGACATCGCAGACGGCGAGTTCCTCGTCCTCGTCGGCCCCTCGGGCTGCGGCAAGTCGACTTCCCTGCGCATGCTGGCCGGCCTCGAGGAGATCACGAGCGGCCGCATCCTCATCGACGGCAAGGACGTCACCGCGCTGTCCCCCAAGGACCGCGACGTCGCCATGGTCTTCCAGAACTACGCGCTCTACCCGCACATGAGCGTCGCCGACAACATGGGCTTCGCGCTCAAGATCTCAGGTGTCGACAAGGCCGAGATCCGCAAGCGCGTCGAAGAGGCCGCCCAGATCCTCGACCTCACCCAGTTCCTCGAGCGCAAGCCGAAGGACCTCTCGGGTGGTCAGCGTCAACGTGTCGCCATGGGCCGCGCCATCGTCCGTCAGCCGCAGGTGTTCCTCATGGACGAGCCGCTGTCGAACCTCGACGCCAAGCTGCGCGTCCAGACGCGTACGCAGATCGCCGACCTGCAGCGCCGCCTCGGCGTCACGACCGTCTACGTCACGCACGACCAGGTCGAGGCCATGACGATGGGTGACCGCGTCGCCGTCCTCAAGGACGGCCTGCTGCAGCAGTGCGACACCCCGCGCAACATGTACGACCGCCCGGCCAACGTCTTCGTCGCCGGTTTCATCGGCTCGCCGGCCATGAACCTCTTCGAGGTGCCGATCAAGGACGGCGAGGTGCTTCTCGGCACGAGCAGCATCCCGATGCCGGCGAGCGCCAACCCAAAGGCCAACCGCGTCACGCTCGGCATTCGACCCGAGGATCTCGCGCCGGCCGACGAAGGGCTCAAGGTCGACGTCGTCATGGTCGAGGAGCTCGGCGCCGACGCATACGTCTACGGCAAGACGCAGGCAGACGGCGAGGAGTACCAGGTCATGGCTCGCGTCGACGGCCGCCGTCCCCCGAAGAAGGGCGACACGATCTTCTTCGCGCCGAAGACCGACCACATCCACCTCTTCGACGTCGAGACGGGCGAGCGCGTCAACGACTGACCCGCACTGCACGAGGTGAGGGGCGCCGCAGCCTGCGGCGCCCCTCACGCGCGTTCGGAGCTCGGCTGGTGGACACGCGGAGCGCGCGGAACCGGCACACCTATGCCAGATGGGAGAATGACGCGGTGGCACTCGACATCAAGGCCTCACGGCCCTACCCGGCGCTGTTCAGTCTGCCGTGGAGCACCCCGCTCGAGGAGTGGCCCGCCGACCGTCTGGCTGCCCTCCCCCGCGGCATCTCGCGTCACATCGTGCGTTTCGCCCGCGTCGACGGCCGCGTGTTGGCCGTCAAGGAGATCAAGAGCGACATCGCGTTGCGCGAGTACAACATGCTCAAGCAGCTGCGCCGCCTGCACCTGCCGTGTGTGGAAGCCATCGCCGTCGTCACCGGCCGAACCGCCCCCGACGGCTCTCCCCTCGACGCCTGCCTGCTCACCCGTCACCTGCAGTTCTCCATGCCCTACCGGGCGATGATCAGCCAGACGCTGCGCCCCGACGCCGCCACACGGCTCATCGACGCCCTCGCCGTGCTGCTCGTCAAGGTGCACCTCGTCGGTTTCTGGTGGGGCGACGTCTCCTTGTCGAACGCCCTCTTCCGCCGCGACGCCGGTGAGTTCGCCGCGTACCTCGTCGACGCCGAGACCGGCGAACTGCGCGATCAGCTCTCCGACGGTCAGCGTGAGCACGACCTCGACATCGCCCGCGTCAACATCGCCGGCGAACTCATGGATCTCCAAGCCGGCGGCATGCTTCCGGAGGACATGGACCCCATCGAGGTGAGCAACACCATCGTCGAGCGCTATCACGAGCTCTGGCGGGCGATCACCGACACCGAGCGCTTCGACGCCAGCGAGGCTTGGCGTGTCGAGGAACGCATCCGGGCTCTCAACGAGCTCGGCTTCGACGTCGGTGAACTCGACATCACCACCGACATCGACGGCACGACGATGCAGATCAAACCGCAGATCGTGGAAGCCGGCTACCACTCACGCCGTCTGCGCCACCTCACGGGCCTCGAGGTCGGCGAGAACCAGGCGCGTCGCCTGCTCAACGACCTCGTGAGCTTCACCGCGAGCAAGAACCGTCAGAACGACGACGAGGAGGCCGTCGCCCGCGACTGGCTGGCCACGATCTACGAGCCCGTCACGCGCTCCGTACCGCCCGAGATGCGCGGCAAACTCGAACCCGCCGAGATCTTCCACGAGGTGCTCGAGCACCGCTGGTACATGTCGGAGCGACAGCGCCACGACGTGACGATCGAACAGGCCGTCGTGGACTACGTGAAGCACATCCTTCCCACGAAGCCGGACGAGAAGAACGTCATCGCGCCCGACACGACACCGATGCAGATGGATCTCAACCCCTGATCCGTGCGTCCTAGTGCGGTACGCCTTCGGCCAACGCCAGCCCGAACGGGCTAGCGTGTGCGCCAGGACATGACGAACCACAAGGGTGGAGGAACAGTGAGCACCAACGATCCGCACGGTCCGGGCGGCCTCGGAGACCAGTTCAACGCCAATGCGCACGGCCAGAACAACGGCGGTCAGTACGGGCAGCAGCCTCACGGCCAGCAGCCGGGACACGACGCGTACGGTCAGCAGGGCAACCAGCACTACGGGCAGCAGCCATACGGCCAGCAGCAGTACGGCCAGCAAGGGCACGACGCGTACGGCCAGGGCGGCCAACAGTACGGCCAGCCCGCGTACGGCGCGCAGCCTGGCTACGGCCAGCAGCAGTTCGGTGCCATGGCCCAGGCCCCGATGCCCTACGCGCACTGGGGCAAGCGCGTCCTCGCGTACCTCCTCGACACCCTGATCATGATGCCGTTCATCATCATCGCCGCCATTGCGATGGGCACGTCGATGAGCGACCTCGAGACCTCCACCGACGTGTACGGCAACACGACCACCACCGGCAGCCCGAGCACGGGCGCCTTGGCTCTCGGGATGCTGTGCTATCTCGTGGTTTTCGCGTTCTCCATCTGGAACCTTGTGTTCCGTCAGGGCAAGACGGGCCAGAGCCTCGGCAAGAAGTGGACCGGTATCACGCTCCTCTCGGAGCAGACCGGTCAGCCCCTCGGCGCCGGCATGACGTTCGTGCGTGGGCTCGCACACTTCCTCGACTCGCTTCCGTGCAACATCGGCTACCTGTGGCCGCTGTGGGACACCAAGCGTCAGACCTTCGCCTACAAGATCATGAACTCGGTCGTCGTGGAGAAGCCGAACAGCTGATCGCCTCACGCACGAACGAGGAGCGCCCCGACCGGATCGGTCGGGGCGCTCCTCGTGTTTCGCGTGATGCAGCCGCGCTGTACGGCGCAGTGTCAGCGCGTCGAGCCCAGCCCGCGGTTCACGGCCACCTGGTACAGCGTGACGCTCGTGGCGATGCCTGCGTTGAGCGACTCGACGGAGGAACTCATCGGCACCGACACGATCTGGTCGCAGGTCTCCGCGACGAGACGCGAGAGGCCCTTGCCCTCGGAACCGACGACGACGACGAGCGGGCGGTCCGCCAGCTCGAGGCCGGGCAGGTCGACGTCACCGTCCATGTCGAGGCCGATGACGAAGAAGCCCGCCTTCTTGAAGTCCTTGAGCGCCGCCGTGAGGTTGCTCGCCTGAGCCACCGGGATGCGCGCAGCTGCACCGGCCGAGGTCTTCCAGGCCGACGCGGTCATGCCGGCGCTACGTCGCTGCGGAACGACGACGCCGTGGCCACCGAAGGCCGCCGTCGAGCGGACGATGGCGCCGAGGTTGCGGGGGTCGGTGATGCCGTCGAGCGCGACGACGAGCGGCGTGCCGGGCAGCTCCGGGTCGATGAGGTCGCCCGGGTGGGCGTAGTCGTACGGTGGCACCTGCAGCGCCAGGCCCTGGTGCACGGCACCGTCGGTGAGGCGGTCGAGTTCGCCGCGCGGCGTCTCGAGCATCGGCACGCCCTGCTCCGTGGCGATCTTGAGCGTCTCGCGCACTCGGTCGTCGGAGTCGATGCGGCTCGCGACGTAGAGCGTCGTCGCGGGCACGCCCACGCGTAGCGCCTCGAGCACCGAGTTGCGCCCGGCGATGACCTCGCTCGAGGTGCGCTCACGGCGACTCCCGCTCGAACGTCGTCCGTTCGGGGCGCCCTGGGCCGCGCCCGATCGGGCCGCGGACTTGTACGCCTTGTGGTTCGGACGTTCCTCCGCCTTCGGCGTCGGGCCCTTGCCCTCGAGGCCACGACGACGCTGGCCACCGCTGCCGACGGTCATGCCCTTCTTCGAACTGCCCTTGCGAATCGCGCCTCGGCGCGAGGAGTTGCCTGCCATCAGTTGTCCTTTCCGCCCTGCCGCGCGAGACTCCAGCGCGCGCCGTCAGGGGTGTCCTCGACCACGACGCCGGCGTCGGCCAGCTGGTCGCGGATGGTGTCGGCCGCCTCGAAGTTCTTCGCTGCGCGGGCGGCCTTGCGCTGTTCGACGAGCGCTTCGACGAGGGCGCCCAGGGCGTCCATCGCCTCGTCCTGGCCGCCGGCCGAACGACCCGACCACTGCGGGTCGAGCGGGTTGACGCCGAGCACGTCCGTCATGGCGGCGACCTGCATGGCGAGTTTCTCGACGCGCTCCACGTCGGCCTCGTCGATGGCGGTGTTGCCCTCGCGGATGGCGTCGAAGCAGGCCGCGAGCGCACCGGAGACGTTGATGTCGTCATCCATGGCCTCGACGAAGGCGCGCGGCAGTTCCACACCGGCGACGTCGTCGCTCGTGAGCACGGCGTCGGCGCCGAGCGCACGACGCAGGAAGCCCTCGATGCGCTCGACCGCAGCCGCAGCCTCGGCGAGCGAGTCCGGCGTGTACTCGATCGTCGAGCGGTAGTGGACGGCGCTGAGGTAGTAGCGCACGACGATGGGCCGCACCGTCTTCGTCAGTTCGTTGACGGCGAGGGTGTTGCCGAGCGACTTGCTCATCTTCTCGCCGGAGAGGGTGACCCAGCCGTTGTGCATCCAGTAGCGCGCGAAGCCGAGGCCCGCGGCGTGCGACTGGGCCTGCTCGTTCTCGTGGTGCGGGAAGCGCAGGTCGATACCGCCGCCGTGGATGTCGAACGTGTCACCGAGCCAGCGTCGCGCCATGGCGGAGCACTCGAGGTGCCAGCCCGGGCGGCCTTCACCCCAGGGCGTGGGCCAGTTCGCGGAGGCGGGTTCGTCGTCCTTGCGCCCCTTCCACAGGGCGAAGTCGCGCGGATCATTCTTGCCACGCGGATCTGCGTCGCCCGCAGCCTCCATGTCGTCGAGGTTCTGACGCGTGAGGGAGCCGTACTCGGGGAAGCTCTTGACGTCGAAGTAGACGTCACCGGAGCCGTCGGACGCCGGGTAGGCGTGGCCTCGCTCGATGAGCATCTCCATGAGCTCGACCATGTCGGTGACGTGCCCGGTGGCACGCGGCTCGTACGTGGGTCGCTTGACGCCGAGGGTGTCGAGCGCGTCGCTCGTCTCGCGTTCGTGCAGGTAGCTCCATGCGAACCACGGCTCGCCCGCCTCGGCGGACTTGCGCAGGATCTTGTCGTCGATGTCGGTGACGTTGCGCACCAGCGTGACGTCGTAGCCGTGCCCGCGCGTCAGCCAGTTGCGCAGCACGTCGAACGCGACGGCGAAGCGCAGGTGGCCGATGTGCGGTGAACCCTGCGTGGTGAGGCCGCAGATGTAGATGCCGACCTTGCCGGGGTTCACGGGTTCGAAGTCGCGAAGCTCGCGAGTGGCGGTGTCGAAGATCTGCAGAGTCACAGGCCCGATTCTATCGGCCCCCGCAGGCGTGCTCGCCCGGCCACGTTCTCGCCCCGGATCGACTGCAGGTGGATCCGGGGCGAGAACCCGCAGTAGTGGGTCACTCGTCCTCGAGGCCGACCTCTTCGGCGGCGAGCGTCGTCGAGTCGCCGTGGCCCGTGAGCACGACGGTGTCGCCGGGCAGGGTGAACAGCTTCTCGCGGATCGACGCCACGAGCGTCGGCTTGTCGGAGTAGGAGCGACCGGTCGCCCCCGGCCCGCCCTGGAACAGGGTGTCTCCGGTGAGCACCGCGCCGAGCGCGGGGACGAAGAAGCACACCGCACCCGGAGCGTGTCCCGGCGTGTGCATGACGCGGACGCTCGTGCCGGCCACCGTGAGCTCATCGCCGTCGGCGAGCGCCTCGTCGGGCTGCCAGTCGTGCGTCATGTCCCACAGGACGCGATCCTCGGGGTGGAGGAACACGGGTGCCCCCGTGGCTTCGCGGACGTCACCGGCCGCAGTGATGTGGTCGTTGTGGGCGTGCGTGCACCAGATGCCGACGACCGTGCGGCCCGCAACGGCGTCGAGGATCGGGGCTGCGTCGTGGGCCGGGTCGACGACGGCGACCTCCCGGTCATCGCCGATGAGCCAGACGTTGTTGTCGACGTCCCAGCTGCCACCGTCGAGTTCGAAGGTGCCGGACGTGACGACACGCTGGATGCGCAGGCCGTCCTCGTGTGCGAGAACAGCGGCGCCCTGGTCGGTGAATTCGGCCATCAGAGGGTCACCACCGAACGCAGCACCTTGCCGCCCTTCATCGTGTCGAAGGCCTTCTCGACCTCGTCGAGACCGATCTTCTCGGTGATGAACTCCTCGAGCGGGAAGCGGCCCTGCTTGTAAAGGTCGACGAGCATCGGGAAGTCGCGCTCCGGCAGGCAGTCGCCGTACCAGCTCGACTTGAGCGCACCACCGCGGCCGAAGATCTCGAGCAGCGGCAGCGTGAGCTCCATGTCGGGCGTCGGCACGCCGACGAGGACGACGCGGCCGGCCAGGTCGCGGGCGTAGAACGCCTGCTCGTACGTCTCGGGACGACCGACAGCCTCCACGACGACGTCGGCCCCGAAGCCGCCCGTGAGTTCACGGATCTTCTCGACGGCGTCGTCCTTCTTCGAGTTGATCGTGTGCGTGGCGCCGAACGCCTTGGCGTTGCCGAGCTTCTCGTCGTCGATGTCGACGGCGATGATGGTCGTGGCGCCGGCGGTCCTCGCACCCGCGATGGCCGCGCACCCCACGCCACCGCAGCCGATGACGGCGACGGACTCACCGCGCGTCACCTGGCCGGTGTTGACGGCCGCACCGAAACCGGCCATGACGCCGCAGCCGAGCAGGCCGACCGCCGCGGCGTCGCTCTCCTCGACCTTCGTGCACTGACCGGCCGCGACGAGCGTCTTCTCGATGAACGCACCGATACCGAGCGCCGGCGTCAGTGCGGTGCCGTCCTCGGCGAGCGTCATCTGCTGCGTCGCGTTGGCCGTGTCGAAGCAGTACCAGGGCTGGCCCTTCTTGCACGCGCGGCACTGGCCGCACACCGCACGCCAGTTGAGGACGACGAAGTCGCCCACCTCGACGTTCGTCACACCCTCGCCGACGGCCTCGACGCGACCGGCCGCCTCGTGCCCGAGGAGGAAGGGGAATTCGTCGTTGATGCCGCCCTCGCGGTAGTGCAGGTCGGTGTGGCAGACACCGCACGCCTCGATCGCGACGACGGCCTCACCCGGGCCGGGGTCGGGAACGACGATGTCGACGACTTCCACGTCGGCGTTCTTGCTACGGGCGATGACGCCCTTGACGGTCTGGGACATACCGGCTCCTCAAATGTTGTCGGGTCTGATCCCAACCTAACGAGAAGCGGTGACAACCTCGACCCGCGTCATGTCAGGGACGGTCAGTCGCGCGGGTAGACGAGCGCCGTGGCGACGGCGGCGATGCCCTCGCCGCGGCCGGTGAGGCCGAGGCCGTCACTCGTCGTGCCGCTCACCGACACCGGGGCGCCGCCGATCGCGGCCGACAGAGCGACCTGCGCCTCGTCACGGCGCTTGCCGATCTTCGGACGGTTGCCGATGACCTGAACGGCCGCGTTGCCGATCTCGAAACCGGCCTCCCGCACGAGCCGAGCAGCCTCCTCGAGCAGCGTGACGCCCTTGGCGCCCGCCAGCTCGGGGCGGTCGACGCCGAAGTGCTGCCCGAGATCGCCGATGCCGGCTGCGCTGAAGAGCGCGTCGCACAGGGCGTGAGCGGCTACGTCACCGTCCGAATGACCCTCGATGCCACGCTCACCCGGCCAGCTGAGGCCCGCGAGCGAGAGCTCCCGCTCGTCGTCGGCCAACGGGTGGACGTCGACACCGATTCCGGTGCGCGGCAGGACGACGTGGGGCTGGCTGGTCATACGGGTTCGGCCTCCGAGCGGTCGGCGAGCAGGTGTTCGGCGACGACGATGTCGAGCGGTGTCGTCACTTTGAGGGCGAAGAGATCACCGTCGACGACGAGCACCTCTCCCCCGGCGCGTTCGATGAGGGCGGCGTCGTCGGTGGCGTCGAGCCCCGATTCGTGCGCGGCCACGAGCACCGAACGACGAAACCCCTGCGGGGTCTGGACGGCACGCAGATCGGCGCGCACCGGCGTCGAGACGACGCGTTCGAGCGCAGGAGCGTCCGCTGCTCCGCCTTCTGCGCTCCTGCCGTCGTCTTCACCGTCGTCCCCGGCGGTCTGCGTGGCCTCGACGACCTTGATCGTGTCGACGACCGGCACCACCGGAATGACGGCGTCAGCCCCGGCCGCCAGGGCCGCGAGCACGCGCTCGGTGAGCTCCACAGGGGCAAGGCAGCGCGCGGCGTCGTGGACGAGGACGATGTCGCACTCGCGATCGAGCGCCCGCAGGCCACAACGGACGGAGTCACTGCGTTCCGCGCCGCCGGCCACGATCTCAACGGGAACGTCGCCGTCCGCGAACTCGCTGAGGACGTCGGCGAATTCGTCTTCGTGCGAGGCCGGAACGACGACCACGACATGCGACACGCCGCCCGTCGCCACGAGGCGACGAACGGCGTGCGTCACGAGGGGTGTACCCCCCAAGGTCACGAGCGCTTTGGGCTTTCCGGCTCCCAGACGGGTGCCGAGGCCCGCAGCGACGAGAACTGCTCCGGCGTTCAGGACGCGAGCACCTCGTCGAGGGTGGCTTCCGCCTTGTCCTCGTTCGTGTGCTCGGCGAGGGCCAGCTCGGAGACGAGGATCTGACGGGCCTTGGCGAGCATGCGCTTCTCGCCGGCCGAAAGACCACGATCCTGGTCGCGGCGCCACAGGTCACGCACGACCTCGGCCACCTTGATGACATCGCCGGAAGCGAGCTTCTCGAGGTTGGCCTTGTACCGACGCGACCAGTTGGTGGGCTCTTCGGTGTGCTCTGCGCGCAGCACCTCGAACACCTTCTCGAGCCCCTCCTTGTCGACGACGTCCCGGACGCCGACGAGGTCGCAGTTCTCGGCGGGGACCTCGATGGTCAGGTCTCCCTGGGCTACGTTCAGCACGAGGTACTGCTTGTCCTCGCCCTTGATCTTGCGCACCTTGATCTCTTCGATCGTTGCTGCGCCATGGTGCGGGTAAACGACGGTCGCGCCGACTTTGAATTCCATGTGGTATTAGCCCCTTTCGCGGCCTCCAGGATACCACGCAGCCGCGCCATTCCGGGGCCTGCGAGGCGGCCGAACCGCACATAGCACACCGAAGCAAGCCCCCCGATCGACCGCCCGAACGGGCGAGGCGCGCGACACGCCGAACATTCGGAAAAGTTTCGTTTTGATCACCGGCACGAGGCCCGGCTCACCACGTCGCTCACGAGGCGATAGTCTTGCGTGCGTGACGCGACGAATTGTGACCTCCAAGCGCCGTAGCGCCGGCGTGATGCTCGCGGCCGTGACGGCCGGTGCCACGCTCACCGGCTGCGGTCAGCTCATCAACCCGTACACCACCGAGCTGCAGTACGACGCCGCCGACGGCGTCTCGGCACGCGTCGGCGACCTTCAGGCAGCTGACCTGCTCATCGTCAACGACGGCGAGGGTTCCGAGGGCAAGCTCTCCGGTCTCGTGTACAACGCGGGTTCGTCCGACAGCCAGCTCACCATCACGGTGAACGGCGCCGACACCCAGGTCACCATCCCGGCGAACTCCAGCGTCCGTCTCGACGGCAAGGCCGACGGCAACGACGACAAGAAGGTCTCGCCCGTCACCATCTCCTCCCTCGGCGACGCGAAGGTGGGTGACCAGATCTCGGCCACGCTCAAGACGTCCCCCGGTGGTTCCACGCAGGTCGCCATCCCGGTGCTGCTCGACCAGTACCCCTACGGTGACGCCAAGGTGGAGCACCCCGAGGCCGAAACGTCCGGCAACGAGTCGCACGGCTCCGGCCACTGACCCCCGCGTCACACCACGTTCAACGGCTTCGGCCCCATCCCTCCTGTCGAGGGGTGGGCCGAAGCCGTTCGTCGTGAGGGAGCGGCCGCTCACGCCTCCAGCTTGTAGCCGAGACCTCGGACGGTGAGGATGTGACGCGGCGCACCGGGATCGGGCTCGATCTTCGCGCGCAGACGCTTGATGTGGACGTCGAGCGTCTTCGTGTCGCCGACGTAGTCGCTACCCCACACGCGGTCGATCAGCTGCATGCGCGTGAGCACGCGGCCCTCGTTGCGCAGGAGCAGTTCGAGCAGTTCGAACTCCTTGAGCGGCATCGAGATCTGCTCACCACCCACCGTCACGACATGGCGCTCGACGTCCATGACGACGGGACCGGCCTCCAGGCGGTCGGGCTCGAACTCCTCGGGCTCGCTCTGACGGCGCAGCACAGCCTTGATGCGGGCGAGCAGTTCACGCCCCGAGTACGGCTTCGTCACGTAGTCGTCCGCGCCCAGTTCGAGGCCGAGGACCTTGTCGATTTCACTGTCCTTGGCCGTCAACATGATGATCGGCACGCTCGAGCGAGTACGCAGCTGCCGACACACGTCGACGCCGGACATGCCGGGCAGCATGACGTCGAGCAGCACGAGGTCGGCGCCGGAGCGTTCGAACTCCTCGAGCCCGTCCGTTCCCGTCGCCGCGACGACGGCGTCGTAGCCTTCCTTCTTCAGCATGTAGGCGAGGGGCTCGGAGTAGGACTCCTCGTCCTCGACGACCAGGATTCGGGTCACAGCTTGTCCTTCGTCTCGGCAGTGCGGCCGGCGGCCGCGCTCACGGGTTCACGGGGCGTGTCGGCGAGTTCGGACGTCTCACGCCCGGCCCTCTCGCCGTTGCACGCGGGGATCTGCATCTCGAACGTCGAGCCGACGCCGGGTTCGCTCCACACGCGGATCTGCCCGCCGTGGTTCGCGCACACGTGCTTGACGATGGCCAGGCCGAGGCCGGTTCCGCCGGTCTGGCGCGACCGGGCCGGGTCGACGCGGTAGAAGCGCTCGAAGATGCGCTCGATCTCGGCGGCCGACAGCCCGACGCCCTGGTCGGTGACCTCAACGGCCACCGCGTCGTCCTCGCTCGACACGGCGACGACGATGCGGGTCTCGTCGCCGGAGTAGTTGACGGCGTTGTTGACGAGGTTGCGGCAGGCCGTCGTCAGGAGGCTTTCGTCGCCGAGCACCAGGTGCGGGCCTTCGTCGGTGCGTACCGACAGGCTGATGCCCCGCCCCTCGGCGAGCAGACGCGTCTCCTCGACTGCGCGATGCGCGCACTCGGCGAGGTCGACGGGCTTGGCCGTGGCGATGGTGTCGGCGCCCTGCAGGCGCGACAGGTCGACGATCTCCTGCACGAGATTCGACAGCCGTACGGTCTCGGTCTTCATGCGGGCCGCGAACCGGGCCACTGCCTCGGAGTCGTCGGCGGCGTCCTCGACGGCTTCCGCCAGCAGACGCAGGCCTCCCACCGGAGTCTTGAGCTCGTGGGAGACGTTGACGACGAAGTCGCGGCGGGTCTCCTCGATGCGACGCGCCTGCGTGCGGTCCTCGACGAGCACGACGACGATGTCGGCGTTGAGTGGCGCCACCCGAACCCGCAGGTCGAGTTCGGCACCCTCGATGGGGCCCCGCGCCAGATTGAGGTCGGTCTCGATGACGCGATTCTCGCGCCGGGAGCGTCGCACGACGTCACGCACCGCGTCGTGGCGCAGATCGACGTCACGCACGAGACCGAGCGCGTCGACGTCGTCGCTGTGCGCGGCAACGCGATCCGAGCGGTCCACGAGCATCCAGCCCGAACGCAGGGTGCGCAACAACGCCTCGGCTTCTCCCGACACGGCAGCCGGCTGCGCGGTGGACGTCGGCGTGGCCGCCGGCGTCGCAGACGGCATGCGTTCGCGCACGGAGGAACTCGACGAGCGTCGACCGAACGCGTATCCACCGACGGCCAGGGGGACGCCGACGGCCGCACCGGTGATGAGGTCGAGAATGGCTGGCACACCGTTAGATTACGCACAGGGGCCCCGGGGAGCAGAACCCTCGGCGCCTCCCTCCGGGCACGTCGCCCAGAGTTCACCTCGGGGCTTGTCTTCGTTCACCGAATCGTGCGACTCTCGCCCGGAAACACCCCCATGCTGGGCATTGCCATGCCCTGAATCCGCCCCGCCCGGGCCCAGTCCAAGGAGGACGAGTGCGCGACGCATTCCACGAGGACCTCGACAAGATCTCCGATCAGCTCGTCGACATGACGAAGCTGGTCGGCACCGCCCTCGAGCGCGCCACCGCCGCTCTTCTCGAAGGTGACCGCACGATCGCCGAGAGCGTCATCGCGGCCGACGACGACATCGACGCCCTGCGTCGTGAGGTCGACGACCTCGCCGTCGACCTGCTGGCACGCCAGCAGCCGGTGGCCACCGACCTGCGCATGGTCGTCACGGCCATGCACATGAGCTCCGACATCGAGCGCATGGGCGACCTCGCCCGTCACATCGCGAAGGTCGCGCGCATGTCGGCGCCCAACGTCGCCGTGCCCGAGAACCTGCGCCCGATCATCGCCGAGATGGCTCGCGTGGGCGAGAGGCTCGTCCAGGCGACGGGTGACGCGATCGGTTCGAAGGACGTCTACGCCGCGGTCGAGATCGGCCGCATCGACGACGAGATGGACGAGCTGCACAAGAAGGTCTTCACGACGCTGCTCGGCGACTGGGAGCACGGCATGGAGGCCGGCGTGAACGCCACCCTCCTGTCGCGCTACTACGAGCGTTACGGCGACCACGCCGTGGCCGTGGCCGACCGCATCGTCTACCTCGTGACCGGCCGCTACGGCAACCCGGACGAGGGCCTCACCCGCTGACGCCTCGCCGCACCGCTGACGGCCCGCTTCCCCGGAGGGAGGCGGGCCGTCAGCGCGTCAGGCGGCTGTTCGCATCTGGTGCATTTCTGGCCATCTGGCGGCGATATGTCGCGGCCGGATCAACAGAAGCGCACCAGCTACGACCAGCGGGGTGTGACGACGGCGCCCGCCCCTTCACGTGAAGGGGCGGGCGCCGTCAGGTGATGAAGCGCTCGGGCGATCAGGCCTTGCCCTGATTCGCCACGGCGGCTGCGGCGGCCTCGGCGGCTGCCGGGTCGAGGTAACGACCACCTTTGGTGACGGGCGTGAGGTTCTCGTCGAGCTCGTAGTACAGCGGCATGCCTGTGGGGATGTTGACGCCCACGATGTCGTCGTCACTGATGTCGTCGAGGTGCTTGACCATGGCGCGCAGCGAGTTGCCGTGTGCGGCCACGAGCACCGTCTTGCCGTCCTTGAGGTCGGGCACGATGGCGCTCTCCCAGTAGGGCAGGAAGCGCTCGATGACGTCCTTGAGGCACTCGGTCAGCGGCGCGGCGTCACCGAGGTCGGCGTAGCGCGGGTCGGCGTCCTGGCTCCACTCGCTGCCCTTCTCGATGGGCGGCGGCGGGGTGTCGAACGAACGACGCCACGTCATGAACTGCTCTTCGCCGTAGGCCTCGAGGGTTTCCTTCTTGTTCTTGCCCTGGAGGGCGCCGTAGTGACGCTCGTTGAGGCGCCAGTCTCGCTTGACCGGGATCCAGTGGCGGTCGGCGGCGTCGAGCGAGAGGTTCGCCGTCATGATGGCGCGGCGCAGCAGCGAGGTGTGCACGACGTCGGGCAGGAGGTCGGCTTCCTTGAGCAGTTCGCCGCCGCGCACGGCCTCGGCGCGGCCCTTGTCGGTGAGCGGCACGTCCACCCAGCCGGTGAAGAGGTTCTTCGCGTTCCAGTCGGACTCGCCGTGGCGGAGCAGAATCAGCTTGTACGTCATGGCGTCAGCCTAACGTCCGAGCCGTCGGCGTCCGGGGTTCAGTCGTTCTCCAGAAGGTGGCGGAAGGCCTCGAGGTTGCGCGTCGACTCGCCGTGCGTCGTGCGCCAGTGCCATTCCTTCTTCATCGACGCGAGGAAGCCGCGCGAGAGCACCTCGTTGAAGATGCCGTCGCTCGCTTCGAGCATGACGCCGAGCAGCCGGTCGAGCGCCTCACCGTCGAGGCCCGCGAGCGGCAGGCGGCCGGTGAGGTAGACGTCGCCCGCACCGTCGATGCCGTAGGCGACCCCCGGGATTCGCAGGTTGCGCTGCAGCAGGAGGCGGTAGACCTCCTCGTGGTTCTCGTCGGGGTTGCGCACGACGAACGCCATCGCCTTGAGCGTGCGATCCCCCACGACGAGCGACGTCACCGTCTTGAGCTTCTTCTCCCCCGGCAGCGTGACGACGAACTCGCCGTTCGACGCTCCGAGTTCCCATTCCAGCTCGGAGGCCTCCAGCCACTCCCGAACCGTCACTTCCGCTGCCTGAACGAGGTCGTCGGTGCTCATGACTCCAACCTACGCGGGCGGGCGGGGGTCAGGGAACGATGGCGCTGGGGACGCCCGCGAGCGCGAGCGAGGCGTCAATGTCCGTACTCGCGTCGTCGTGGCAGGCGTTCGCGTAGATGTCGAGCAGACGGTCGACGCTGACGTCCCAGCCGTACTGGCGAGCGTGGGCGACGGCGCGCTCGCCGAGTTCGGCGCGGCGGGCGTCGTCGTCGAGCAACGACCCGAGGGCCTTCGCCCAGTCGAGCGGATCGTGGCCCTCGACGAGCACTCCCCCGTCACCGACGGCTGTGGGCAACCCGCCCACAGCGGCGGCGACGACGGGCGTGCCCGAAGCCGACGCCTCGATCGCGACGAGCCCGAAGGACTCGTTGTGCGACGGCACCGCAACGACGTCGGCCGCGTGGAACCACCGAACGAGCGCGCTGCGGTCGACGGGCGGCACGAAGTCGACGACGTCCTTGACGCCGAGGTCGCGGGCCAAGGTCTGCAGCGCGAGCGGCTTGTCGAGGCCGGAACCTGACGGGCCACCGACGACGACGAGTCGGAGCCGCGAGCGCCGCTCCGGCTGCTCGGCCACGAGTTCGGCCACCGCACGCACGAGCACGTCAGGGGCCTTGAGCGGCTGGATGCGCCCGACGAACAGCACGACCTGCGCGTCCGGCTCGACGCCGAGATGTACGCGTGCCTCGCGGCGACCGGCGCCGTCGGTCGGTTTGAAGGCGTCGAGGTCGACGCCGGGCGTGACGACCTCGACCTTCGACGAGTCGGCGCCGTAGAGCTCGATGAGTTCGCGCGCTTCACCCGGCGTGTTGGCGACGAGCTTCGTCGCCGCGGTGACGACCTGCTCCTCGCCGATCTCGCGCCCGGCGGGCTCGGGGGTGTCGCCGTCGGCGAGCTGGGCGTTCTTGACGCGCGCCATCGTGTGCATCGTGTGGATGAGCGGCACCCGCCAGCGGTCGGCGGCGAGCCAACCCACCTGGCCCGAGAGCCAGTAGTGCGAGTGCACGAGGTCGTAGTGCCCCTCCGGCTTCGACGCCCCGACGCGCATCATGCCTGCGGCGAACGCACAGAGCTGGCCCGGCAGGTCCTCCTTGCCGAGGCCCTCGTACGGCCCGGCCGCGATGTGGTGGACGGTGACGCCCGGCACGAGTTGCACCTGCTCGCCGAGGGCTGCGCTCGTGCGGCGCGTGAAGATGTCGACTTCGACGCCGCGCTCGGCCAACCGCTTCGCCGTCTCGACGACGTAGACGTTGAGACCGCCGGCGTCGCCCGTTCCGGGCTGCGACAACGGGGAGGTGTGGACGCTCACCATGGCCACGTGCCGCACGGGACCGCTGCAGTCGCGGGCCGCGGGAGCGCTACCGAAGGGCTTGGTGCGAGATTCGTCCACGAACGGTCGAACGATACGTTGGGGCCGTGCATTCCCGACCTGTTGGCGCCGTGACGCGGGGGACGACGAACCCCAACCGTCTGCGCCGCCAGGACCGCTGGTTGACCGGCCCGCAGGCCTGGCGACTGCGCCGGAGTGACGATCTGCCGATCGTCGTCGACCTCGGATACGGCGCCTCCCCCGTGACGGCCGTCGAACTGCACGACCGACTGCGGCGGGTACGTCCCGACGTGCGGACGGTCGGCATCGAGATCGAGCCCTCACGCGTCGCGCAGGGGCGTGAGCTGCTCGCGCACAACCCCGGTCTCGCAGGCCTGTCGTTCCGTCGCGGCGGTTTCGAGATACCCCTCGACGCCGGCCGCAGCGCGACGATCGTGCGCGCCGCGAACGTCCTGCGTCAGTACGACGAGTCCGAGGTGGCGGGCGCGTGGGAGCGGATCTGCTCGCGCCTGGCCCCGCACGGCCTCCTCCTCGACGGCACCTGCGACGAGCTCGGGCGGCTCTCCACGTGGGTGGCCGTCACCCCCGACGGCCCGGTGAGTTTCACGATTTCGCTGCGTTTGGCAGGCCTCGGCGACCCCATGGACGTCGCACCGCGGCTCGTGAAGTCGCTCATCCACCGCAACGTGCCGGGCGAACCGGTGCATGCCTACCTCGCAGCGCTCTCTCGCGCGTGGGCGATCAATGCACCGCTCGCTCCTCACGGCGCGCGCCAGCGCTTCGTGGCGAGCGCCCGGGCTCTCAAGGACGACGGCTGGCCACTGCTCGACGGCCCGACGCGATGGCGTCTGGGTGAGATCACGGTCGACTGGTCTGCTGTCGCGCCCCGCGCCTGACGTGGACGTGCGTCAGATGTCGACGCTCGCGACGAACAGCCGCGAGCCGGGTACGCCGGTGACGACGGCGTCGGGGTCCGAGGCCGACGACCACACACATTCGAGACGCTCCAGACGGATGGCTTCGTCACCGCAGCGCACCGTGACCGGTGCGTCGAGCGCGAGCATGACGGCGGGAGCGCCGCCGATCGGCAGCGCCGTCGGTGTTTCGTTCGGCCGTACCTCGAACAGCTCGAAATGGGGCGCTGCTGTGGGGTGATGCAGCGTCGACCCATCTCCGTCTCCCAGGCGCCGCGGCTCCTGGGCTTCGACCGGCGTCCTGACATCGACGATCGTGAGCAGTTCCTCGACGTTCGTCTCCTTGGGCGTGAGCCCACCGCGCACGACGTTGTCGGAGTTGGCCAGCACCTCGATCGTCGTACCGTGCACGAACGAGTGGAGAACCCCCGCTCCGATGAAGTAACTGCGCCCGGGCGTCATGACGAGGTGGCGCATCGTGAGCAGAACAACGACGCCCACGTCACCTGGGAACTGCTCGTGCACGTCGAGCACGGTGCTCAGTGCCCGCGCGGTCGCTTCGTCGGCCGAACCTGCGTCGACGAGCGCCCGGACGGCGGCCACGACAGCAGCCACGAACTCGGCCCGGTCATCGGCAGGAACGTGGAGCAGGGCCGCCAACAACGCGTGCGCCGGATCAGCCGCGCCCCTCGCCTGATCCACGAGAGCGGTGAGCGCGGGCACGTCGAGGCCGACAAGGAGCGCGCTCGCTTCGTCGAACGGCAACGAGCCGGCGAAGGCTTCGCACTCGGTGAGCGGTACCCACGCCTCCGGTTTGGCCCAGGAGTCACCGTAGACACCCTCGGGGGCCGACGCCGCCCGCGCTGCGTCGGGATGTGCCTGGATGGAAAGCGCTCTGTCGGCGGCGAGGATCTTGAGCAGGAACGGCAGACGCCGACCGAAGGCGTCGAGCGACCCTGTGCCGAGGTGGCGTTCGTCGTCTCCGGCGATGTGTTCGTCGAGACCGCAGAAGTGCCCGTCGCCGAGGTCGACACGGGCCGGGCCGGCTTCGTGGGCGCCGACCCAGAGCTCAGCCTCGGGCGTGGCACTCGGCTGTTCGCGCCCGGCAAGCTGCGCCAGGGCGACGTGCGAGCCCCAGGCGTAGTCCTTGATCACGGGTTGGATGCGGTGCAACGCTCTTCCTCGACCTTCTTCCCGGCCACCCGGTCGGGCAACTCGGAACCGAGTCTAGTTCTGATGGTCGTCAGAGAGGAATGCGCCGACGACCTGGCGCACGCGACTGCGGTGGCCCCACAGCAGCCCGTTCTCGTCGAACACCTCGAGCCGGGCGTTCGGCAGATACTCCACGAGGCGCTCCGCCGACGAGACGGGATGCACGGTGTCGCCCTCCTGCGCGAGCACGAGTACGGGGAGCGTGAGATCGCGCAAGCGCTCGACATCGGGTACCGGCACGGCGTGGGGCAGGTCGCGCAGCGCCTCAGCCATCCCGGGGCCGAGGAAGACCTCGGTCTGCTGCTCGACCCATGCCCGCGCCGCGTCGTCGCCGCGCACGGCCTCGGGTAGCTCGGCTTCGAGTTGAGCGCGAATCGGGCCGGCGTCACCGCGCGCCGACGCCTCGGCCATGGCGCTGTACCGTTCGAGCCCCTCGCTGTTGCGAGGTGAGTCGATGACGGCCGGAATGACGAGGACGACGCGCTCGAACCGGCTCGGGTCACGTTGCAGGATGCGCAGGATCGACCCGGCACCCATCGAGACGCCCAGCGCGCGCGTGGCTCCGTAGGCGTCGGCGACGGCGAGCAGCTCGTCAGCCGTGTGGTCGTAGTCCCAGCCGTCGAACGCGGGCGCCGAGCGACCGTGCGAGCGAAAGTGGAAGAAGACGCGCGTGCCGTCGACGCCCGACGCGTAGGGCCGCGTCGAGGGAATCGAGGCTCCCATACCGTGCGCGAACACGGTGACAGGTTCGCCTCGCCCTGCCCTGACGACCTCGAGAGCCCCCGACGGGCCGTCTATGAACTCAGCTGCCACAGCTGGTCACCACGGCCCGTAGGGGCCGCTCGAGTTGCCCTTGCCGGGCCGCACGAGCGGGCGGACGTCGGCCAGGAAAACGCCCGCGGCGACGACGCCGATGATGCCGAGCAGACTGACCGGACGCCCGAGTGAGATGAAGCCGAGCAGCGCGGCGACACCGGTGATGGCGACCCACGCGGGCTTCGTCAGCTTGCCGTGCGCCTGGAAGAGGTCGGCTCGCCCGCGCAACGCCTCGACGAAGGCCCAGACCTCGACGCCCAACAGGATGACGCTGAGGATGAGCATCGCGCCCATCTGGAGCTCGAACAGGAAATCCATGCCCTCACTGTAGAGGCGCTGCCCGACAACCCGCTGAGGGCGCCCACCGCGAGGTCAGCGGCGCTCTGCCTGGTGCGGGTTGACGAAGAACAGGACGGCCACGACACCGACCGCGACGACGGCCGCGGGAAGGTAGAGCGACTCGCCCATCGCACGGGAGAAGGACTCCGCTGCCACGGCGGGGACGCGAGCGCCGGCCCCCGCTTCACCCGCGGGCATCGAGTAGCCCCCGAGGTGGGACGCCAGTCGCGATTCCATGAGGGCTGCAATGGCGGCCGAACCGAGCACCGCACCGAGCTGGCGCGTCGCGTTGAAGACTCCGGAGCCCGCACCCGCTCGCGCGGGCGGGAGGGTCCGCGTGGCCGTCACGGAGATCGGCGCCCACATGAAGGCGTTGGCCAGACCGAGCACGAGGGCGGGGGCAACGAGCTGCCACCACGGGGTGTCGGAGTGGAGAGCGAGGCCGTACCAGACGATGCCCACCGCGAAGCACGTGAGCCCGAAGCCCGCGATGAGGCGCGGGTGCATCCGGTTGACGAGGCGACCAGCAACAGGCGCCAGCCCGAGCGTCAGCACCGCCGTCGGAGCCATGAGGAGGGCCGCCTGAGTCGGCGTCCAGCCGCGTACGCTCTGGGCCCACACCATGATCGGGAAGTTCATCGCCGTGATGGCGAGGCCCACGCCGAAGATCGCGACGTTGGCGAGCGAGAAGTTGCGGAACGTGAAGAGTACGAGCGGAATGAGCGGCTCCGCACGCGTGAGGCGCTGCCACACGACGAAGGCGACGAGGACGGCGATACCCGCCACGATGAGCAGCGGCACCGAGATGACACCCGTGATCGTGCCCCAGTCGTAGCGGTTGCCCTCCTGCAGGCCGAAAACGAGCAGGAACATGCCGATGCCGGAAAGCAGCACGCCGATCCAGTCGAACGTGTGCGTGTGGACCGGCAAGCTCGGCACGAGCTTGAGTGCCATCACGAAGGCGATGATGCCGACCGGAATGTTGATGAAGAAGATCCACTCCCAGCCGACGTGGTCGATGAGCACACCGCCGAGGATGGGGCCGACGAGCGTCGCGACACCGGCCACCGAGCCCCACAGACCCATCGCCGTACCGCGGGTCTCACCGGGGAAGATGCGCGTGATGACGGCCATCGTCTGAGGGGACATGGCCGCAGCGCCGAGGCCCTGCAGAACGCGGGCCGCGATGAGCCCCTCGATGGACCCGGTGAGGCCACACCACAACGAGGCGAGCGTGAACACCGCGAGGCCCACGAGATAGACGTTCTTCGGCCCGTACCGGTCACCGAGACGCCCCGAGACGAGCAGTGGCACCGCGTAGGCGAGCAGGTACGCGCTCGTCACCCAGACCACCGCACCGAGATCGGCGTGCAGACCGTTCATGATGGCCGGCGTACCCACGGCGACGATCGTCGTGTCGAGCAGGATCATGAAGAACCCCAGGCACAGGGCCCACAGGGCCGGCCAGGGGTTGTCGAGGGTCGTGTTCTCGCGTCGCGGGGCCGCGGGCGTCGTCTCAGACGTCGATGATGACCGTGAAAGGTCCGTCATTGGTCAGTGCCACCTTCATATCGGCGCCGAAACGCCCGGTTTCCACCGCGATTCCCGAAGCGACGAGAGCGTCGGCGAGAGCATCAACGAGTGGTTCGGCGACGTCACCCGGGGCCGCCTGGCCCCACGACGGTCGTCGCCCTTTGCGCACGTCACCGTACAGCGTGAACTGGCTGACGACGAGCACGCCGGTGCTCGCGCCGCGCTCTGTGAGGTCGCTCACGGAGACCTCGCCCGGCATGATGCGCAGCCCGGCGATCTTGCGCGCCATGGCCTCGACCTGAGCGTCACCGTCGTCGTGGGTGACTCCGACGAGGGCGACGAGACCCGGCCCGGGCAGTGCTCCCACGACCTCACCGTCGACCGTCACCGACGCCTCGAGGGCGCGCTGAACCACGGCCCTCATTCGGCGCGCGCTCCGGGCACCAAGAGGCGACCGGTCGTCGGCTCGCCCAAGGCTTCGGTGACCCCGCCGACGCGCTTGCCGTGACCGAGGATGTCGGCCTTGGCCAACTCGTCGAGCGCAGGCGAATCGATGCCCATGCGACGAAGAACCGCCGCCGCCACGACGGGCCGGGCGCGCTGAGCGCCGTCGGCGATCTTCACTGCGACCCCACGACCGTCGGGCAGGCCGATGGCATAGCAGGCCTCCGCGCCGTCCTTGGCGATGAGCCCGGGCACGCCGGCGACGAGGGTGGACACGTCACGTCGCGAGCCGCCGAGGAAGGCCGGAGCGTTGCGGATGGCTCGAGCAACCCGCCACTCGTGCGTGCCCTCGGGAGCTGCTGCGAGACGACCGAAGGCCCGCGCCAGGCCCGCCATCGACAGCGACATCACCGGGGCGCCGCACCCGTCGACACCCATGGCTGCCACCTCGTCATCGGCGATCTCGGCGAGGGTCTCGGCCATGAGCTGCTGAACCGGGTGGTTGGGATCGCGGTACGTCGTCGTGTCCCAGCCGTTGATCGTGCACGTCGCGAGCATGCCCGCGTGCTTGCCCGAACAGTTCTGGGCGATCGGGACGGGCTCCTGCCCCTCTCGGGTCCACCGCTTGCGGTCGACGTCGTCGTAGGGCAGGTCGGGGGTGTTCTGCAGGTCGGCCTCGCTCAGGCCGTGACGCTCCAGGATCGCGCGCACACCGTCGATGTGGAACTGCTCACCGGAGTGGCTCGAACACACGAGGGCGAGAAATTCGTCGGGTAGGTCGAGCCCGGCGCGCACCATCGCGAGCGCCTGCAACGGCTTGTTCGAGGAGCGCGGAAAAATCACCGCGTCGCTCGGTCCCCACGCCGCTTCGACGCCCCCGTCAGAACCCGTGACGGTGACGAGGCCGTGGTGCACGGATTCGACGAAGCCCGACCGGTCGACCCGTGCGAGCACGGGCGCCGAGGCGAGGGCGGCGGAGACGGTCTGCGCATCAAGAGGGTTCACACCTCCAGCCTAGGGGCGGACACCGACAACCGGCAGCCCGGCGGAGACGACGCAGGCCCCGCACCGCCGAAGCGGTACGGGGCCTGCGGCCTCACGGCATCAATGCTGCGTCACGATGCCGCCCGAGACGTTCGTGAACGTCAGTGCTTGTTCTTGAAGTCACGAGCCTTGTCGTCGATCGTGTGGCCGTCACCGTCACGGTCAGCGGTGCGACCGCGCGCGTCGTCGACGTCACGGTCGCCCGTGCGACCACGCGTGCCGTCGGTGTCGACCTCGACCTCCTCGTGGGCAACCTCGGTCTGCACACGCTCGGTGTCACGAACCTCGTCGACATCGAGGCCGACGCGCTCGACTGCGACGGTCTCCTTGTCGACGACCGGGCGCTCCTCGTGGAGCGTGACCGTCTCGGTCTGCTCGCCAAGGGTGACGTTCGACGCACGCTCGTTCATCGGCTCGCGCGTGACGTTGACCTCTTCGCGGCTGACCGGCACGTCGACCTGCTGCTGGTCGGTGACGACGTACTTGCGCAGGCGGGCCTTGCCGCTCTCGCGACGCTCGGTGCCGACGTTGACACGCTCCTCGTGGCGCACGACGCCTTCGCCGTCACCGTTGTCCGCGATGTCGCGCGCCTTGTCGTCGACCGTGTGGCCGTCGCGGTCACGGTCCGCGGTGACGTCACGGCGGTCGCCGTCGAAGTCACGGTCGCGGCCGGCAGCGCCTGCCACGCCTGCGGCACCAGCGGTACCCGCAGCGCCACCGACGGCGGTGTCGCGGTCACGGTCACCGTCGAAGTCACGACGGTCGCGGTCGCCCTCGAAGTCGCGGCGGTCACCGGCGCCGTTGCCGAGGCCGTAGTAGTGGTAAAGCGCCTCTTCCTGCTCGACGTCGAGGTGCTTGTCGGCGTCCTGACGCGGAGCGTCCTTGATCTTGGCCTTCGAGTACGGCAGGTGGAGGTCGTCGCCCTCAACCCGGGCGCCCTCGAGCGGCACGAAGGATTCGGAGGTGCCGAACAGACCGGTGTTGACCGTCACCCAGGCCGGCTGACCGGTCTGGTCGTCGAGGTAGACCTCGCCCACGGAGCCGACCTTGTCGCCGTCGTTGTCGTAGGCCTTGCCGGAACGGGCTGCCAGAACATCGTCAACGGAAAGCATGTGCAATCTCCTATCGATGAAGGTGTGCACGCGCCGGATCGTCCTGGAACGAACCGGAGTTGACCGGCCGTGCGTCTTGCTCACCACGCAACCACTTTTGGTGGCCCCTGTCACCAGGCTCCGTCGCTAGGGGTGCGAGAACGCATGCAACCTCAGCTTGAGCGGGGCGTCGAAGACCACCCGCCGATTCACCCTCGGGAACGGACGCGGCCAGGTTTAGGGGTGGCGCAACTCATCCCCAAAGGTGGTCAGGCCATCCGACGGAGTCCAAGCGGGCCGCACCGCGACAACAAATGTGATTTATGTCACATTATGCGTCTCGGACGGACAGCCCGGGCGTGTCACGGCTGGACGATCGGCGTCTGAGCCGCAGCCACCCCTCCGACGTACAGTTCCGCATCGACCGGCGTCGATCGCTTGAGCACGACGAGACCGATGGGGCCGTCGACGTGGTGACGAGCCACCGACGTCAGGCGCCCGACGGGCCGTTCCGTTCCGGCCACCGTGACGTCGGCCCCCACGTCGGGCAGAGTGTGCCCACTTCCGTCGAGGTGGACGAAGGCCAGTCGACGCGGCGGACGGCCGAGGTTGTGGACGCGCGCGATGGTCTCCTGACCTCGGTAGCACCCCTTGTGCAGATGAACCGCCGTGCGCAGGAGATCGAGTTCGTGCGGGATGGTGCGGTGGTCGACCTCCGCCAAGCCGTCCGGGTGCCACGCATTGACGCGCAGCGCCTCGAGCGCCCACAGGCCCACCGGGGCGCGGTCGCCGAACTCCTCGACAAAGCGTTCCCGCGGGACGACGAGCTCCCGCCAGGCCCAGTCGGCGCCCGGGTGCTCGACACCGCCCGAGTAGTCGGCAGAGTCCTCCCCCATCCGCGGCCACGGGTCGACCCAGGCGATGACACCGCGCTCACGCAACTCCTCGGGGGTGGACGGCGCTGCGGTCGGTTCACCGATGACGGCGTAGGAATCCGTGAGGTCCTCGACCTCGACCCGCAACATGAACCGCATCCGCTCGAGGAACTCGGCGAGACCGGCGGCCTTGCCGGGGTCGGTCGTGAGCCACGTGCGTTCTCCGTCGTCGACGACGTGCAGGTCGTACTCGACGTGCCCCTTGGGCCCGAGCACGAGAGCCTGCGTCGAGGTGAACGGCGCGAGGTTCGCCAGGTGCTGCGTCGTCATGGAGTGCAACCAGTTGAGGCGGTCTGGTCCGCTCACCCGAACGACACCCCGCGACGAGAGGTCGACGGCACCGACACCGTCCTCGAGCATCTTCTGCTCGCGCAGTGGGTCGCCGTAGTGGGCTGCCACGTTCGACCAGACGCCGTCCGCCGCGACCGCTCCCGGCCAGGTGAGAGCGGGCGACGCCGGCCCTGAGGTCGACTCGTTCGGGGTCTCGTTGCGTACGTCCTCGTTCACACCCGCCACGGTACGCCAGCACACGAAATCCCCCGGGCGCCCCGCCTATGCTTGAACCATGTCCGAGCAGCCGCCACATACGCCCCGTCACGCCATGGACGACGAGCCCGCCGAGGAGCGAAGCACTCGCTCCTCGGATGCTGCCTCCTCCGACCACACCGAAAGGCGCGCGGGCGCGCAGGCTGCCGGTCGCAAGAAGCGCGGCAAGCTACGCACGCTGCTCTACATCCTGCTCGCCATGCTGCTCGTCGTCATCCTTGCCGTGGGCGGCTTCCTGCTGTACCTCAAGTACATCCTCGACAAGGACATCTCACGCGAGGACCTACTCCCCTCGAGCACCGTGAAGCGCGACGACGCGGCAGGCGACTCACAGAACATCCTCCTGCTCGGCTCGGACAGCCGCGACACGAACCTTCGCGACGGCAGCCGAAGCGACGTCATCCAGCTCGTGCACATCAGCAACGACCGCAAGAAGGTCGAGGTCGTGCACTTCCCGCGTGACATGTACGTCGACATCCCGGGGCACGGCAAGAACAAGATCAACGCCGCCTACGCCTACGGTGGCCCGACGCTGCTCGTGCAGACGATCGAGAAGGCCACGAACGTGCGCATCGACCACGTCGCACAGATCGGGTTCTCCGGCTTCGAGAAGCTCACGGACCACATGGGCGGCGTCGACATGTACGTCCAGCAGCCGGTCGACCTCGGCAAGGACGGCAAGTGGGAGCAGGGCATGAACCACTTCACGGGCCTCCAGGCGCGCCGCTACGTCCAGGAGCGCAAGCAGCTCGCGCAGGGCGACATCGACCGCGGCAAGAACCAGCAGGCGTGGATCTTCGCGATTTTCCAGAAGGCGAAGTCACGCGGCGTCCTGTCCAACCCGATGACGATCACGAACATCACCAAGGACATCTCGAACAACCTCGCGGTCGACAAGGACTTCACGACGAACTACATGACGTCGTTGGCCTACAGCCTGCGGGGCCTCAAGCAGGAGAACATCACCTTCTACACCGCGCCCATCACCGGCTTCGGCAACGAGCCGGGCGCCGGCTCCGTCGACTACGTCGACGAACCCGCTCTGAAGAAGCTGAGCGACGGTCTGCGCAAGGACGACATGACGGGCGTCCCGAACGGCCGCAAGGGCGGCTGACGATCCCCGAGCACCTTCGAGAAAGGGCACGCGACCGGCTAGCCTGGTCGCGTGCCCTTCGAACTTGATGTGAACATGCCCAAGGAGCTCGCACCCCTCGCCTGGCTCATCGGCCGCTGGGAAGGTGCCGGAGTCATCGGTTACCCCGGCCTGGAGTCGGCCAACTTCGGCCAGGAGGTCGTCGTCAGCCACGACGACCGCCCCTTCCTCGAGTGGCACTCGAAGATGTGGAAGCTCGACGACGAGGGCAACAAGGTCGAACCGATCGACACCGAGTTCGGCTACTGGCGGCCGCTGGCGAACAACGAGGTGGAGTTCATGGTGACCCATCCCTCCGGCATCGTCGAGATGTACTACGGCACCACGTCGCCCGCGAAGATCGAACTGCGCACCGACGGCGTCATCCGCTCGCCGCAGGCGCCGGAGTACAGCGCCGGCGCTCGTCTGCTCGGCTACGTCAACAGCAACCTCATGTGGGCCTACGACATCGCCCAGGGGGGTAACCCGCTACAGAGCTACGCCTCGGCGGAGCTCAAGCGCGTCGAGTGAGCGTCTGATCCCAAGCTGTGCGCGGCAGATTTCGCCGCGCTGCGGTTCTGGCGCGAGCCGTCAGACGAGTTGGGCGAGAGCCACCGGCAGGAATCCGCACACGAGCACGCAGGCACTGCCTGCGGCCAGCTGTGCGCGCCGATGCGCCGACGTCGCGATCGTGACGGTCGTGCGAAGGCAGGCCCACGACAGAAGACCCGTGAGGGCACCCGCCGCGATCGCGACCACCGGGTCGAGGCCCGCAACCGCACCCACGCCACCCACGAGGCCACCGAGAATCGTCTGGCCCATCCCCATCTCCAGGCGTCGGGACGTCGCCCCGGCAATGCCGTCGATGAGGCAACCGAGCGCCGCCGCGACGCCGACGCTCACGAGCAGGCGGTGCGAGGTCACGTCGTCAGCGGCCGGCACGAGGTAGGAACCGGCGCCGAGTACACCGAGCCCGAGGGCGGTGCCGGCGAGTGACATCACGAGGCGCGGACGCCCGTCCTGGCGCATGAGCTGGTGCAGGAAACTCGCGATGAGTCCGAGCGAGACGACCGCGCCGGCCCAGCGGGTTCGATCACCTGCGTCGCCGGCCACCATCGTCGCCGTGAGGGCCACGGCTGTGAGGGCGAGGACGGTACTCGTACCGCGAGGGCTCGGCAGATTGACCAACCGGGGCCAGCCCCAAGCGAGCACGAGACCGAGCGCGAGGCTGACGAAGGCGACCCCTCCGACGGGCAGGGCGCTCGAGACCGCAACCGCGCCGCCGGCGAGGACACCGGCCAGGGCGCCCGAGGCGCGCAGCGACGGCGTGGGGGCTGTCAGTACGCTCACGCGCCCATCCTTCCACCCTCGCTCATCCCCCGGCGAACGGCGGGAGAAGTTCCACCGTGACGCCCTCGGCCACCACGGCGTCGTCGTCGAGACGCCGACCGTCGGCCAGGGCGCTGCAGCGCGCCAGGACGTCACCCATCGTCGGGTGCGCTGCGAGCGCCGCGCGGCGCACGTGTCCCACGGTGACAGGGTTCGCACCCGAGACGTCGAGGTCTTCGGTCTGCACACCGGCGGCCGCTTCGGCGCCGGCCCAGTAGCGAACTCGGACGCTCGTCGTGTCCATTCTTCGGCCCTTCCTTTCGGTGGCTTACCTGCACCAACCGTAGTCTTGACGCGTGGCGCACCTCCTCCTGCTGACGAACGCACGCGGTGCGAGCGTCGAGGTTCTGCCCGCGTTGGGGGCGCTCGCCCACCGGGTTCGCGTCATCGCCCCGGAGGCTTCGGCGGTTGCCACCCGCACCGACACCGACCTCGTCCTGCTCGACGCGCGCTCCGATCTGGTCGCCATGCGGGGCGTCTCCACGTCGCTCGAGAAGCTGCTGCCCGATCTGCCCGTCATCGGCGTGTTCACCGAGGGCGGCCTCGTGGCGCTGACCACGCAGTGGGCCGTCAGCGACGTTCTCGTCGACACCGCCGGGCCGGCCGAGGTGGACGCTCGCATCCGGCTCGCCCTCGCGCGCTCGGGCGCCGACGAGGAGCGCACGGCGCGCATCACCGCGGGTGAACTCGTCATCGACGAGGACGCCTACTGGGCACGCATCCGCGGCACTGCGCTCGATCTCACGTACAAGGAGTTCGAGTTGCTCAAACACCTCGCCGGCCACCCCGGCCGTGTGTTCACGCGCGATCAGCTCCTGCAGGAGGTGTGGGGCTACGACTACTTCGGTGGCACCCGCACCGTCGATGTCCACGTGCGGCGCCTGCGCGCGAAGCTCGGCCCCGAACACGACGCCCTCATCGGCACCGTGCGTAACGTCGGCTACCGCTTCGTCGAGCAACCGAGGCGCCCCGATGCCGCTCGTTAGGGTGGTTGCATGACCTTTCGCGTACGCCCCGCCGATCTTCCAGACGACTCCGCCGCGATCCTCGCCCTCGCCGCGAGCGCCGAGGCGGTCGACGGTGTCGGCGCGCTCAACGAGGAGTCGCGCCTGGCGATCCAGCGTGGCGCCGGCGACAGCGTGGTGCGCGTTGCCGAGGGCGACAGCGACGAAACGATCGTGGGCGTCCTCGTCGACGCCGAGGGCGACGGCGCCGCGTGCGATCTCGTGACGCACCCCGAGCATCGCCGCCGGGGCGTCGCCACGGCGCTGCTCGCTGCCGAAGGGGAGAACGTCGAGCGTTACGGCGTGTGGGCCCACGGCGACTTCGAGAGTGCGCGCGCCCTAGCCGAGGCGCTTGGTCTGGAACGCGTGCGCGACCTGTGGCAGATGAGCCGCGAGGTCAGCCCCGAGGAGACGTTCGACGTCGAGCTCCCCGGGGGGTTCGTCGCCCGTCCCTTCGACGGCAGTGACGACCAGGCCCGGGCCTGGCTCGACGTGAACGCGGCGGCCTTCGTCCACCACCCCGAGCAGGGCCGGATGACGATGGACGACCTGCGCGCGCGTATGGCAGAGGAGTGGTTCGAGCGCGAAGGGCTCATTCTCGTGTGGCACGAGCCGAGCGGCGAACTGGCCGCGTCGCACTGGACGAAGCGTGAGCCCGGCAGCGACACGGGCGAGGTGTACGTCGTCGCCGTCGCACCGGCCTACCAGGGCCGCGGGCTCGCCGGACCGCTGACGAACCTCGGGCTGGCCCACCTCGCCGGGCTCGGCGTCCACGAGGTCGAGCTCTACGTCGAGGGCGACAACGAGCCCGCCAAGGCCACCTACACACGTCGCGGATTCCACAAATCGGCTCAGGACGTCCTCTACGTTCACACCGGCGCCGAGAGCCTGTAACGATAGGGGCATGACTGCCTCGACCTCCGGTTCGAAGAACACCCCGAAGGCCTCCGCGAGCAAGCGCACGCCGGCCAAGAGCGGCTCCGGCAAGCAGACGCCGGCAAGTGCACGTACCGCCACTCCGGCCGGCGCCGACGCCACGCTGGATGCAGCAACGGGCACCGGCGAGGTGGCGCCACCCGCGCCGAACACCACGTCGTCGGCTGCCGTCGCCCGGTTCAAGCCCCGCGCCGCCGCACGCCCGCGGGCCGCCGAGAACGCTCCCCGCCCTGACGCCGAACGCGACAAGGCTCCGAACGACCTGCCGGGCGATCGCTTCCTCGACCGTGAGATGTCGTGGCTGCAGTTCAACGAGCGCGTCCTGCAGCTCTCCACCGACCCGAACGTGCCGCTGCTCGAGCGCGCCCGCTTCCTGTCGATCTTCTCGAGCAACCTCGACGAGTTCTTCATGGTGCGAGTCGCCGGCCTCAAGCGCCGCATCGCTGCTGGTCTCGCCGTGCGTTCGGCCTCCGGCCTCGAACCGCGCGAGCTCCTCGACGACCTCACCCGCGCCTCGCACGACCTCATGGATCTCCACGCGGGCGTCTTTCAGCGCCAGGTGCGCCCGGCGCTCGAGGACGAGGGCATCCAGCTGCTCAAGCCGACACAGCTGACGGAAGCCGACCGCGAGTACCTGCGCCGCTACTTCGAGTCGCAGGTCTTCCCCGTCCTCACGCCGCTCGCCGTCGACCCGGCGCACCCGTTCCCCTACATCTCGGGCCTGTCGGTCAACCTGGCCGTCCTGCTCATCGATCCGAAGACGGAGCGCGAGCACTTCGCCCGCGTCAAGGTGCCGCCGCTGCTGCCCCGCATGGTGAAGCTGCCTGCAGGGCCGGACGAGGACGCGCTCTACCACGCCCGCTTCGTCACGCTCGAGGACGTCATCGCCGAGCACCTCGACGTGCTCTTCCCCGGCATGGAGGTGCGAGAGCACTTCACCTTCCGCGTCACCCGCAACGAGGACCTCGAGGTGGAGGAGGACGACGCGGAGAACCTCCTCACGGCTCTCGAGAAGGAACTGACGCGTCGTCGTTTCGGTGCGGCTGTGCGCCTCGAGGTGGCCGACGACATGGACGCCCACGTCCTCGAACTGCTCACCCGCGAACTCGGCGTGAGCGACGACGAGGTCTTCCGCCTGCCCGAACCGCTCGACCTGCGTGGCCTCGGCGACATCGCCGATCTCGACCGCAGCGAGCTGCAGTGGCCGCGCTTCCTGCCGAAGACGCACCCGCTGCTCGCACCCGTCGAGCGCTCCGAAGCCCCCGACATCCTCGGCGCGATGCGCAGTAGCGACATCCTGCTGCACCACCCGTACGACTCGTTCTCGACGTCGGTGCAGGCGTTCGTCGAGCAGGCCGCCGCCGACCCGGACGTCCTCGCGATCAAGCAGACGCTCTACCGCACGAGCGGAAACTCCCCCATCATCACGGCGCTCATCGACGCCGCGCAGGCCGGCAAGCAGGTGCTCGCCGTCGTCGAGATCAAGGCCCGCTTCGACGAGGAGAACAACATCTCCTGGGCCCGCAAGCTCGAGCGCGCGGGCGTCCACGTCGTCTACGGCATGGTGGGGCTCAAGACGCACGCCAAGCTGTGCCTCGTCGTGCGTCACGAGGGCGACGGCATCCGCCGCTACTGCCACGTCGGCACCGGCAACTACAACCCGAAGACGGCGCGCCTGTACGAAGACCTGGGCCTGCTCACCACCGACCCGGACGTGGGCGAGGACATCGGACGCCTGTTCAACCAGCTCTCGGGCATGGCCCCGCGTGCCAAGTTCAAGCGCCTGCTCGTCGCCCCGCGCTCGGTTCGCAGCGGGCTGCTCGAACGCCTCGACGCTTGCATCGAGGCCGCCAAGTCCGGCAAGAAGGCCACCGTCTCGATCAAGGTGAACTCGATCGTGGACGAGCAGATCATCGACGCCTGTTACCGCGCCTCGCAGGCCGGCGTGAAGGTGAACGTGCTCGTACGCGGCATCTGCGCCCTGCGCCCCGGTGTGCCGGGTCTCAGCGAGAACATCGAGGTCCGCTCGATTCTCGGTCGCTTCCTCGAGCACAGCCGCGTCTTCATCTTCGAGATCGAGGGCAAGGAGCCGACGGTCTACATCGGCAGCGCCGACATGATGCACCGCAACCTCGACCGGCGCGTGGAGGCTCTCGTCGGGCTCACGGACGAGCGCCAGGTCTCAACGCTCGTGGACCTCGTCGCCGCCGGCATGAGCGACGAGACGTCGTCGTGGCGTCTCGACGCCGAGGGCCGCTGGCACCGTGAGAATCTCCTCGCCGACGGCGAGCCGAAGCACGACTACCAAGCCGACCTCATCGAGGCCTACTCCAAGCGTCGCCGCAAGGGCCGCCGCCGGTGAGCCCGGCGAACCGGGTGAACCACGCCCGGCGCGGCAACCCCCAGGTCGTTCCTGCCGCCGGCGCGCTCGTGTGGCGCCGCCGTCAGGGACGCCTCGAGGTGGCGCTCGTCCACCGCGCCCGCTACGACGACTGGTCCTGGCCCAAGGGCAAACTCGACCCCGGCGAGACGTTCGCCGAGGCGGCTGTGCGCGAGGTGCTCGAGGAGACGGGTCTGGCCGTCCGTCTCGGCATTCCGCTGCCCGAACTCGTCTACGGCCTCGCC
Source organism: Dermacoccus sp. 147Ba (assembly GCF_004151355.1). NCBI lineage: Bacteria > Bacillati > Actinomycetota > Actinomycetes > Micrococcales > Dermacoccaceae > Dermacoccus > Dermacoccus sp. 147Ba. Next base: position 33,489 of record NZ_SEHL01000007.1, on the reverse strand, counting down.
AACGGCAGCACCAAGGTGGTGCGCTACTGGGCGGCCGAGGTCGTCGGCGGCAGTGGCGCGCTCGACCACGAGGTCGACGAGGTCCGCTGGCTCACCGTTGAGAATGCCCGGCGCAAGCTGAGCTACTCGCGGGATCACCTGCCCCTCGACGCGCTCGTCGAAGCGGAGCTCACCGGGCGCCTCGAGACGTGGCCGTTGCTGCTCGTACGTCACTCTCACGCTCAAGCCCGCTCTGCCTACCGCGGTTCCGACGACGCTCGACGCCCCCTGAGTGATCGCGGCAAGCAGCGCGCGAAGGCCCTCGTGCCGGTCCTCGGTGCGTGGACGCCCGAGCGCGTCGTCTCGTCGTCGTCGGCCCGCTGCGTCCAGACGGTCAAGCCGTTCACGAACGCCACGGGCACGCCGCTTCGCACGAAGGCCGCGTTGTCCGAGGAGACCTTCGAGGTCTCCCCCGCCAAGGCCGGGCGACAGCTCGTCAAGGCGTTCGAACGCGGTCTACCGGTCGCGTTGTGCACCCACCGCCCACTCCTGCCGGCGCTCGTCGCAACGCTGTCCGAGCACGCTCCGAAGGGATCTCCGGCCCGTCGCCTGCTCGGTCGCATCAAGGCCAACGGCATGGACAAGGGCGAGGTTCTCGTGTGTCAGATGCTGGGCTCGGGAGCGAACGCTCAGGTGATCTCGGTCGAGCGGTTGCGCACGCCTGTGCTCGAACGCTGACGCGCCCTCACCGACGCGGCCAACCGCCGGTCGGAAACGGATGTGATGCACATCTCATTCGGGCGGCGTCACGTTCACGCTCCGTTCACCGAAGCAGGGCCATCCGGTCACTCTCGACGCCTATGTTCCATCACGTCCAGGCGCATGCCCGGAATCCAGTTTTCGAGAGGTACACCCACCGTGAAGATCACGAGCATTGCCCGCATCTCCAGTGTCGCGCTCGCGAGCGCCCTCGCCCTGAGCGCCTGTGGCAGCGAGACGTCCGGTTCCGACAACTCGTCCTCCAAGTCCGGCGGCGGCTCCTCGAGCGAGTGCGGAACGAAGGCCCTCAAGGCCGAGGGTTCCACCGCCCAGGACAACGCCATTCAGGAAGCCATCAACTCCTACGGTGAGAACTGCTCCGACGCCACCGTCACTTACAACGGCACCGGTTCCGGTAACGGCATCAAGCAGTTCATCGCCAAGCAGGTCGACTTCGCCGGCTCCGACTCCGCGCTCAAGACGAAGCCGAAGGACGGCAAGATCGAGGTCGACGAGGCCAAGAAGGCTTGCGCTTCCGATGCCTGGAACATCCCGATGGTGACGGGCCCGATCGCGGTGTCCTATAACCTCAAGGACGTCAAGGACCCGATCACCCTGACGCCCGCCGTCCTCGCCGACATCTTCAACGGCAAGATCACGAAGTGGAACGACCCGGCGATCGCCAAGATCAACTCCGGCGTCAAGCTCCCGGCCAAGGACATCAAGGTCTTCTTCCGCTCGGACGAGTCGGGCACGACGGAGAACTTCACGAAGTACCTGAACGGCGCCGCGAAGGACAAGTGGACGGCCGAGCCGGCCAAGAAGTGGACCGGCAAGGGTGAGGGCAAGGCCAAGACGGCCGGCGTCGCCTCCGCCGTGAAGTCCACCGACGGTGGCATCACCTACGCCGAGTGGTCGGCTGCGCAGGACAACGGCCTCCAGGTCGCCAAGATCGACAACGGCGCCGGCGCCGTCGAGCTCGCGGGTGAGTCGGCCGGCAAGGCCGTCGAGGCAGCCAAGATCGACGGCAAGGGCAACGACCTGCGCCTCAAGCTCGACTACACGACGAAGGAGAAGGGCACCTACCCGATCGTCCTCGTCACGTACGAAATCGTCTGCTCGAAGTACTCGGACGCCGAGAAGGGCAAGTCGGTCAAGGCGTTCCTCAACCACTTCGCGAGCGAGGACGTGCAGAAGGGCCTCGAGGAGCAGGGTTACGCCCCGCTGCCGACCTCCGTCCAGGAGAAGGTCAAGACGGCCGTCAACGCCATCAAGTGATGCTCGACGCCTGACGGGGTGCTCGGGGCGAACTCGCCCCGAGCACCCTGCGGCACGTCCGGGGAAACGGATCGACTGCCGATGTGGGTGTCCTCTTCGATCCATCGACCAGAACGAGCAAAGGGGCAGGAAAGCTCATGAGTTCAATCACCGGCGTCTCGGCGGCCGACACGCCCGTCCCTGACGACGACCCGCACGAGGGCGGGCCCGAAGACCGCACGCCCGCCGGCGACGGCGCCTCGACGGGGCGCCTCGGCGACAAGATCTTCTCCGCCCTCGCCTCCGGCGCGGGAATCCTCGTCGTCGCACTCGTCACCCTCGTCGGCGCCTTCCTCGTCATCCAGGCGATTCCGGCGCTGGCGGACAACGACTCGAACTTCCTGCTCTCGCAGGACTGGGACGTCGACTCCTCGCCGCTGCACTTCGGTATCGCACGTCTGCTGTGGGTCACCGTCGCGACCTCGCTGGTGGCCATGGCCATCGCCGTGCCGTTCGCGGTGTGCATCGCGCTGTTCCTCACGCAGTACGCCCCCTCCTGGCTCGCCAAGCCCGGCGCGGCCTTGATCGACCTGCTCGCCGCCGTCCCCTCGATCGTGTACGGCCTCTGGGGTCTGTTCACGGTCGGCCCGCTCTTCCAGCTGGTCCAGGACGTGATCACCTCCGTTCTCGGCTGGTTCCCGCTCTTCAGCGAGACGCAGACCAGCGCGGGCAGCACGATCTTCTTCGTCAGCGTGATCCTCGCCATCATGATCCTGCCGATCATCACGGCCCTCTCGCGCGAGGTCTTCGCGCAGACGCCGCAGGCGCACAAGGACGCCGCGACGGCTCTGGGCGCCACGAAGTGGGAGGTCATCCGCACCGCGGTGCTCCCCTTCGGCAAGCCCGGCATCATCTCCGCGTCGATGCTCGGTCTCGGCCGCGCGCTCGGCGAGACCGTGGCCGTCATGATGATCGTGTCGGCTCTGGCTCCGAATGCGGACTGGAACTGGTCGCTGTTCACCGGCGGTGAGACCTTCGCCTCGAAGATCGCCAACAACGCCGGCGAGTTCGACAACCCGACGAAGACCGGCGCCTACATCGCCGCCGGTCTCGTGCTGTTCATCCTGACGTTCGTCGTCAACTCGCTCGCCCGCATCGTCATCGAACGCAGGAAGGCCTTCTCCGAATGAGCACGGCAGTTGTGGACCAGGCCTCCGGGAGCCTGGGCAAGAAGGGTCAGTCCGGTGGCCGCGCAACGAAGAACGCCATCGCCAGGGTCGTGATGTGGGCGGCGTTCCTCATCGCGCTCGTCCCGCTCGTGTGGATCATGTGGACCGTCATCTCCAAGGGCGGCCGCCTGCTGCTCGACGCGGGCTGGTGGACCGAGAGCCAGCGCGGCGTCGGCCGACGCGAACAGGCCGGCGGAGCGGCTCACGCCATCCAGGGCACGCTCATCCAGGCCTTCGTCACGGCCCTCATCGCCGTTCCGATCGGTGTTCTCACGGCCGTCTACCTCGTCGAGTACGGCCGCGGCCGCCTCGCGAAGGCCGTCAGTTTCATGGTGGACATCCTCACCGGTATCCCCTCGATCGTGGCCGCGCTGTTCATCTACGCGCTGTGGGTGACGACGTTCGGGTTCACCCGCATTCCGTTCGCGGTGTGTCTCGCGCTCGTCCTGCTCATGATCCCCGTGGTCGTGCGCTCGACGGAGGAGATGCTCAAGCTCGTGCCGAACGAGCTGCGCGAGGCGTCGTACGCGCTCGGTGTGCCGAAGTGGAAGACGATCATGAAGGTCGTTCTTCCGACGGCTTTCTCCGGCATCGTCACCGGTGTCCTGCTGGGCCTTGCCCGCGTCATGGGTGAGACCGCGCCACTCCTCGTCCTCGGCCCCTACTTCCGCGGTCTGTCGCCGAATCTCTTCGACGGTCTCATGGCAACGCTGCCGACGATGATCAACGAGGGTCGCGACAACATGTCCGTTCCGGCAACCAACGAGCGCGTCTGGGCTGCCGCGTGCACCCTCATCCTCCTCGTTCTCATCCTCAACCTGCTGGGCCGCCTCGTGGGCCGCCTGAGCAAGGTCAAGAACTGACATCCGCATCGACGGATACGACTTCGAAGGAAACTGAGTCACATGAGCAAGCGGATCGACGTTCAGAATCTCAACGTCTTCTATGGCGACTTCCTCGCCGTCAAGGACGCGTCCATGACCATCGAGCCCCGTTCGGTCACGGCTTTCATCGGCCCGTCCGGCTGCGGCAAGTCGACCTTCCTGCGCACCCTCAACCGCATGCACGAGGTCATCCCGGGCGGGCGCGTGGAGGGCAAGGTGCTCCTCGACAACGAGGACCTCTACGGCCCCGGTGTCGACCCGGTGAGCGTGCGCCGTACCGTCGGCATGGTCTTCCAGCGCCCCAACCCGTTCCCGACGATGTCCATCGGTGACAACGTCGTCGCGGGGCTGCGCCTCAACGGCGTGAAGGACAAGAAGGTGCTCGCCGAGAAGATGGAGGAGTCGCTGCGCGGAGCCAACCTCTGGAACGAGGTCAAGGACCGTCTCGACAAGCCGGGTGCCGGCCTCTCCGGTGGTCAGCAGCAGCGTCTGTGCATTGCCCGCGCGATCGCCGTCTCCCCCGACGTTCTCCTCATGGACGAGCCGTGCTCGGCGCTCGACCCCATCTCGACCCTCGCCATCGAGGATCTGATGAACGAGCTCAAGAGCGAGTACACGATCGTCATCGTCACGCACAACATGCAGCAGGCCGCTCGTGTGGCCGACCGCACCGCGTTCTTCAACCTCGAGGCGACCGGCAAGCCGGGCATGCTCGTCGAGATGAACGACACGCAGAAGATGTTCTCGAACCCGGATCAGCGGGCGACGGAGGACTACATCTCGGGCCGCTTCGGCTGAGCGAAGGTCGTGTCGACGAAGAACGGAGCCCGGGGTACCACCGCAGCGAAGCGAGGATGGTGCCCCGGGCTCCGGGCGTACGGAGACGCGCATCGAAGCGGCGTGAGGATCGGAGCGCAGCGTAGCGAGCACCGGACCGGAGCGCCGCACCGAGCTCAGCCAAGAAGGAATCGGCTGAGCGAAGGTCGTGTCGACGAAGAACGGAGCCCGGGGTACCACCGCAGCGAAGCGAGGATGGTGCCCCGGGCTCCGGGCGTACGGAGACGCGCATCGAAGCGGCGTGAGGATCGGAGCGCAGCGTAGCGAGCACCGGACCGGAGCGCCGCACCGAGCTCAGCCAAGAAGGAATCGGCTGAGCGAAGGTCGTGTCGACGAAGAACGGAGCCCGGGGTACCACCGCAGCGAAGCGAGGATGGTGCCCCGGGCTCCGGGCGTACGGAGACGCGCATCGAAGCGGCGTGAGGATCGGAGCGCAGCGTAGCGAGCACCGGACCGGAGCGCCGCACCGAGCTCAGCCAAGAAAGAATCGCTGAGCGAGGTTCACTACCTCTGGCTTCGGCAAGGCACTCCGACACTGCGCGTGTCGGAGGCCTTCGTCCTTCTCGAACAGCGTCCGCCTGCAGCCGTACCCGCGTCTGACCCCAACCGGTGAAGCAACCTAGCTGGACAAACGTCCACAAGCGTGATGATCATTACACGGATATCCGGGGCCTCTTCGCCTGTCGTTCACCACGACGTCATGCACACTTGGGGGCGTGGCGAATGAAGCAATCGCGCTCGGGGGAACGTCGCGCAAGAAGATCCTGAAGCGACGCAAGAAGCAGGTCATCGAGCGAGGGGCCGAGCCGACCCCCGACGAGATCGTGTTCTCCGACACCCCCGGCATCATCGACGACGGCAACTTCAGCTTCGGCGTGTGTCACGTCTGCGAGTGGCGCGGCAAGGGACGACGGGCCCGCGAGAAGGCGCGTCGGGACGCCGCCGAGCACTACCTGCTCGAGCACTGAGGCCCATGGTTCCGTCCCCATGAAAACGCTCACCCCGCAGCAGCGAGGTGAGCGTTCCGACGTGAAGCGCGCTGGGCCGGGAGCGCCTCTCGGCACGTGGCCGCTCGTGGCGGCTGAATTTGGGACCCGGGGCTACCGCGGCCCAGCGCACGTTCAAGCCTAACGACTGAGTGCGGCGATTTCATTCCCCGAACGGGTGGCATGTGCCACGACCTTGGGACCGCCCCTACCGCCGGCGTCATCGCTGGGCAGGGTTTCCTGCATTCGGGCCGAGGGAGACACTGCCCGAGCGCAGGAAAGTCTGCCCAACGTCGTCGAGCAGGCGCTCCACATCAGTCGAGCGATCCGATGCGCCAAGCGGCGGCGCACTTCGTCAGGTCACGAGCCGTGTCACCGAGGAGCGCAGCGCTACGCGCCTCACCGTCGGCTCGAGCGTCGTCGTGTCCGTCGTGACGCTCCGCGCGCTCGGCCCGTCCGCTCGCGACGACGCGGCAGAACGCGGCAGCCCGCTCGAGCGCGACGGCGAAGTCACCCGTGAACGCGCCCTCGAGAATGCGGTCGACGAGGTGCTCGATCTCCTTCGGGCCGTACGGGTCGGCCGAACCGGCGACCGCGTGCGAAACCTGCGCGTGCCGGATTCCGGCCGTGTAGTCCGCCGACGCCTCGACCGACGCCCGCCGCACCCACTCGCGCAGCGTGTAGAGGCGCCACATCGCGCCCGGGAGGGACACTGCGGGACGCCCCGACCACAGCTGCGCGAGCGTCGACAGGCCGATCTCGTCGGTGAGCGCGATGAGTCGACGCGTCACCTCGGGGTCGGAGTTGGTGCGCCCCGCGCCCACGAGCACGGCCGCGCTCTCGTGCGCCACCGCCGTCACGTCCGCCGGGTCGGGTGCGCCGGCGAACGACTGGAAGTCACGATCGGTGAAGAACAGCGGCTTGTGGTGGGCGCGAGCCAAGAGCGGGTTTCCCTTCGTCAGGTCGGCGTCTCAGCGCAGGAGCACGACCGAGTCCGTCGGGATGACGACGCTCGAGCCGCTGCCGTCGCGGCCTTCACGCACGTCGACCGTGTGCCAGGCCGCGACGACCTCGCCCGCTTCGGTGACGGGCTCGTCGCTGAGGTTGACGACCACACGAAGGTCGCCTCGGTGGACAACGACGACGCTGCTCGAACCCTTCCCGCGGCGCTCCACCCGCGTCGTGCCGAGATCGTCGGCGGCGAGCGCCTGCTCGTCACGGCGCAGGCGGATGAGGGTGCGGTACCAGTCGAGCAGGAGCGCAGACTCCCCCTCGGTGTCGTCGAGTTCGCTCCAGTCGAGGGTCGAGTTGGTGAACGTCGACTCCTCCTGCGGGTCGGGCACCTCGTCGCCCCATCCGTGCGCGGCGAACTCCTCGGCGCGACCGCGCGACGTCGCCGCGGCGATCTCGGGGTCGTCGTGGTCGGTGAAGAACTGCCACGGCGTGCGAGCGCCGTACTCCTCCCCCATGAACAGCATGGGGGTGTAGGGCGAAGACAGCAGAAGCGCTGCACCACAAGCCAACCGACCGACGGAGAGCAGGTGCGACAAACGATCGCCGGAGGCGCGGTTACCGACCTGATCGTGCGTCTGCAGCGATGCGACGTAGCGCCAGCCGGGCGTCTGCGCGGGGTCCACGGGGCGCCCGTGACGGCGCCCGCGGAAGCTGGAGTACGTGCCGTCGTGGAAGAACGGCGTCGTGAAGACCTTTGCGAGCGCCTCCGGATCGGCGAAGTCCTCGTAGTAGCCCTGGGTCTCGCCCGTGAGCAGCACGTGCAGGGCGTGGTGGATGTCGTCGGCCCACTGGCCCGTGAGGCCCAGGCCGGAGGAGCCACCGTCGGCCACGGCGATTTCGCCGGTCACCGGCTCGCGCCGGCGCGGCGTCACAGTGGCGGGGTCGTTGCGGTCGGACTCGGCCACGACGACGACGCGGCGTCCGAGGCGCTCGGCTGCGGCTTCGAGGTTGGCGACGATCTCCTCGAGGATGTGCACGGCCGAGTCGTCGACGAGCGCGTGCACGGCGTCGAGGCGGAAGGCGTCGACGTGGAAGCGCTCGAACCACATGAGCGCGTTCTCGATGATGAAGCGACGCACCTCGTCGCTGTTCGGGCCGTCGAGGTTGATGGCCGTGCCCCACGGGGACTGGCGGGCCTCGTTGTAGATCGGCATGAAGACCGGCAGGTAGTTGCCGTTCGGCCCGAGGTGGTTGTAGACGACGTCGAGGCACACGGCGAGGCCCTTGGCGTGGCACGCGTCGACGAACGCCTGGAACGCCTGCGGGCCGCCGTAGGCCCTGCTCGTGGCGTACCAGTTGACGCCGTCGTAACCCCAGTTCCAGCGGCCCGGAACGGCATTCACCGGCAGGATCTCGACGTGCGTCACGCCGAGGTCGACGAGGTGGTCGAGGCGAGCAGCCGCCGCCTCGAACGTGCCCTCCTCGGTGAACGTGCCGATGTGCAGTTCGTAGAAGACAGCGCCCTCGAGACCGTTGCCGCCGGCGCGCGTGTGGTGGCCCTGCCACTCGGCGTCGCTCCACTCGTACTCACCGAGGTCGACGACCTGGCTCGGGCCGTGCACGCCCTCGGGCTGCAGCAGGCTGCGCGGATCGGGACGCAGGTCGCCGCCGTCCACGCTGAACGCGTACTCGCTGCCGACGGCGAGCGGCTCGCGCGAGTGCCACCAGCCGTCGTCACCGGAGCGCATGAGGGAACGTACGCCGTCGGCCACGAGGTGGACGCTGCGCTCGGCGTTGGGCGCCCAGACCGAGATGGTCTGCACCGACCCGGTGAAGTCGGGCGATGCGTAGGTGGTCATCGTCATCACTTCTCCTGCACGAGCACGTGCACGTGCCCGAACTCGTGGGGTTCGAGGTCGCCCAGACGCAGCGCTTGGCCGTCCGTGACGACGACGCGCTGACCGCTGAAGGCGTGACGCCACGTGCCCGCCGAGAGGGGCACGTCCGCGTCGGCGAGCGTGTTGTCGCGCAAGGCGCGCGAGGCCGCGCGCACCCCGACCACCGCAACGGCGAACGGGGCGCCGTGCTCGGCATGTTCGAAGGCGTGGTCCGTCGCGTCCGCCTTGGCTCCCTTGTCGCGGTTCACCAGACGCTGGACGCTGCGTCCGGCGTCGGACACGCGTCGACCCGCGTCCGCGAGGTGACGGCGCGCGACCGAGCCGGCCGGCAGCGCACGCTCGAAGGCAACGACGAACTCGTTGTCGGATTCGAGCGGCCTGTAGGTCGAGCCGGGGTTCGCAGGGTCGTGTACATCGGCCGCGAGGCACTGCGCCACGAGGCGCGGACGCGAACCCGGCGCGTCGAGGCGGCGCTCGAGCTCGGCGTAGTCGACGCTGCGACGGTTGTCGGGGTCGACGAGGCTGAGCGTCGGGCGTTCGCTGCCCTGATAGGTGTCGGGCACGCCCGGCAGGAACAGTTCGAGCACCTTCTGCGAGTCACCGGTGAGGCGGATGGACTCGGCGTTGTCGCGACGCGCGGCGAGGATGCGCTCGCGCAGATCGGCGGCGAGGGTCGACTTCGCATCCGCTGACGCCGCAGCTTCGCCCTGCTTGTCGTTCGCCGGCGCGGCGAGCACGAGGCGGGCGAGGCCGAGCACCTGCTCCTCGTACGTCTCGTCACCGTCGATCCAGGCGGTGAACACCTTGGCCTCGCGCAGCGCCTTCGTCAGGTAGTCGTCGAGGCGCTGGGCGTCGATGCCGAGGTCGTGCGAGCCGTCGTCGTCGACACCGAAGGCCGTGGAGAACCCGGCGATCGTCTGCCACACGAGGTGAACCGCCCCCCTGTCGACGCCCGCGGCGTCGGCGAGCGCGAAGGCGGCCTCGGAGCACTCGCGCCACGCGTCGGTGTCGCCGGCGAGGGCGAGCAGTGCGGCTCGGACGTCCTCGCTGCGCTTCGTGTCGTGCGTCGAGAGCGTCGTCATCGTGCGCGGCCACTGCTTGGCGTTGTGCTGCGCCCACGCGTGGAGGCGGTGCGGGCCCGCGTCGGTGAGCACCGCAGGGTCGCCACCCACCTCGTTGAGCGCGGTGAGCGTGTGCCAGCGGTAGAAGAGCGTGTCCTCGATCGACTTCGCCATGACCGGGCCCCACGTCTGCTGGAGACGGACGGCGAAGTCGGCCGACGAGCTCTCGGTGTCGACGAACTCGTCGGCTCCGGCCGTCGGGCGCACGAGCGCGATGGGTTTGAGGGCGTCGATCTCCGTCACGAGATCGGGACGGCTCTCGCGCGCTGCCGCGAGGGCGTCGTCGAGGTGGGCCTTCGCCCGTGCGTCCATACGCTCACCCGGCACGAGGTAGGCGCGGTACACCGGCGCGGCGACGAGCAGTTCGACGATGGCGGCGCGCAGACGAGCGCGCTTGAGGTCGGGGCGCACCTCGCTCGCGCGGCGGGTGAGCCGCTCGACCTCCGCCACCAGGCCGTTCTCGACGACGAAGCGCTTCGCGTCGGCCGCTGCCTCGTGGACGTCGTGGGCGTCGCCCTCGGCGAGGGCTCGCTGCCACACCTCGTCGAGAACGGGCGCCGCCGCGTCGTCCACGAGCGCTGCCGTGATCGCCGCCATCGCGTCGTAACCGGTCGTGCCCGCGCACGCCCAGTCCTTCGGCAGGTCCTCCCCCGGCTCGAGGATCTTCTCGACCCAGATCGGGGTGTCCTTGCGGCACTCCTTCGCGAGGCGCGCGAGGTAACCGCGCGGGTCGGCGAGGCCGTCGGGGTGGTCGATGCGGAAACCGTCGATGTGGCCGGCGTGGTGGAGCTCGAGCAGCAACGCGTGGGTGGCGTCGAAGACCTCGGCCACCTCGACACGCACGGCGATGAGCTCGTTCACCTCGAAGAAGCGGCGGTAGTTGAGCACCGTGTCGCGCTCGCGCCAGAAGGCCAGGCGGTAGTGCTGGGCGTCGAGGAGGGAGCGCAGTTCGTCGCCCGTCGGTTCCTCAGAGACGCCGTCGAGGGTGCCGTCCGCGACGGGGAAGTCGTGCTCGTAGTAGCGAATGACGGGCTCGTCGCCGCTGCGGTCGAGCGTGATGGCGCCGTCGGCGATCTCCTGCTCGAGCGAGTTACCGAGGATCGGGACGCCGAGCTTGCCGTCACCGGCCGCCCAGTCGACATCGAACCAGTGCGCCGTCGGGGCGTCCTGGCCGCCCTTGAGCAGCGCCCACAGCGGGCGGTTGCCCGACTCGGGCGCGACGAAGGCCATGTGGTTGGGCACGACGTCGACGATGACGCCCAGGCCCATCTCGTGTGCGGCGTCGGCGAAGGCGACGAAGGCCTCCCGCCCACCGATCTCGGGGTTGACGCGCGTGTGGTCGAGGACGTCGTAGCCGTGCACCGAGCCGGGCACCGCCGCGAGGATCGGCGAGCAGTAGGCGTGCGAGATGCCCAGCTTCTTGAGGTAGGGCAGCTGGGCCCGAGCGTCGTCGAGGGTGAAGTCGGCGTGCAGTTGGAACCGGTAGGTGGACGTCACAGGCACACTCATGCCCTTAGCCCACCACCAAACGGGGCGAAAATCGAATTCGCCCACCCTCCGGCGTCAGCTGATCGTGACCTTGGTGCGCCGCACCCCACGCGTCAGGGCGTAGCCCACGAGCAACACGACGAGCCAGAGGCCTCCGACGAGGGCGGCGTCACGCATGTCGGGCACCTTGAACGCAGTGGCCATGACGGCCAGGATCCCGGCGATGCCGACCCCCGCGACAGCCGCGCCGCCAGGCAGGTGGACGCTGCCGTGCACGTCGCCCGTCCGACGGAACACGATGTAGCTCGCGAGGGCGAGCAGCCACGTGAGGAGCACGGAGAACGTGGCGATGGAGACGAGCTTCGTGAACGCGTCGGCCACACCCGTCTCGGCGAGCCACACGGCGAGGAGCAGCCCCAGCGCCGAGACGAGCGTCGCCACGATGGGTGCGCCCTTGATGTTTGTGCGAGCGAGGAAGGCCGGCGCGAGGCGGTCGACGGCGAGCGAGTGGACGAGGCGGCCCGCGCCGTAGAGCTGCGCGTTGCCGGTCGACAGAGCTGCGACGAGGATGACGAAGTTCATCACGCCCGCGGCCGCCGGGATGCCGACGGCGTCGAAAGCGCGCACGAACGGGCTGGCCTCGAGACCCTTGGCCGAGGCGGTCGCCGTCCAGGCGTTGAGCGTGACGATGAGCAGCACGGCGACGACGTAGAACAGGCCGAGGCGCGCGACGAGGGCACGCATCGCGGTGCGGACGCTGCGGCGCGGGTTCTCGGCCTCGGCGGCGGCGATCGGGATGACCTCGACGCCGACGAAGGCGAACATCACGATGGCCATCGACAGCCAGATCGACTCGAGCCCGTTGGGCAGGAAGCCGCCGTGCTCGGTGAGGTTGCCCCAGCCCGTGGCCGCGCGGCCCGGCGCGCCGAAGAGGACGAGCACGAGACCGATGAGGATGAAGGCGATGAGCGCCGTCACCTTGAGCGTGGAGAACGCCGCTTCGGCGCGGCCGAAGGAGCCGACCGACAGGAGGTTGATGACGACGATCGTCAGCCCGACGAGCGCGACGAAGACGACGAGCGGCACGCCGGGCCACCAGTACGTGAGGTAGGCGCCCGCGGCGACCACCTCACCGCCGAGGGCGATGACGCTGGCCGCCCAGTAGCACCAGCGCGAGACGAAGCCGGCCCATTCGCCGAGGTAGCGACCGGCAGCCGCGCCGAAGCTGCCCGGTTCGGGCCGCGCCGTCGCCATTTCGGCCATGGCGAGGCCGATGACGGCGATGAGCAGGGCGCCGAGGGCGTAACTGACGACGGCCGCAGGACCCGCGACACCGATGGCCGCGCCGGATCCGAAGAACAACCCCGTGCCCAGCGCCGACCCGAGGCCGATCATGAGCATCGTGCGGTGGCTCAACGTGCGGGCCAAGCCGCCGGGCTGCGTCATCGAATCTCCTCGTCGCGTCTGGGCGCGAGCGGGCCTATGGCAGCCGCTCGTCGCCAAAGTTCGAGGATACGCCCGGGTTTCGAGGCAGCTGGTCACGTGTCCGGGTGTGCCGCGTCACCCCCGGTGAGAGCCAGCGCGGGTCGAGACCTCAGCCGTCGAGGCGGTTGAGGCCCACCACGACGACGAGGGGCACGCCGGCCTCGTTCGAGGCCTCCAGATCGACCTCCGCGTCGATGCCCCAGTCGTTGTCGCCGTCGGGGTCGACGATGACCTGGCGCACCTCCCACTTGTCGGGGTGCTCGGTGATGCGCAGCATCTTGGGCCCGCGGGCGTCGGCGTCGAGAACGATCTCGTCGTGCTCGTCGTAGTAGGCGCCGAGGTCGGCGTCCCACGCGTCGGCGTCCATGACGATGTCCGTGGCGGGATCAGTGCTCGCCGCGACCGCCTTGTCGAGGGCGGCAAGTCCGTCGACGTCGTCCTTGGCGGCGAGCTCGACGCGCCGGAACATCGCCTTGCGGATGGCCACCTTCATGGCGCGCGGGTTCGCCGTGAGCGGGCGCGGCTTGAGCGCCTTCTCCGCCGTGACGGGCCCGTCGCTCGGGTGCGTGAGCGCCTCCCACTCGTCGAGCAGGCTCGAGTCGGTCTGGCGGATGACTTCGCCGAGCCACTCGATGAGGTCGGCCAGTTCCTCGGTCTTCTTCGACTCCGGCACGGTCTGACGCAGCGTGCGGTAGGCGTCGGTGAGGTAGCGCAGCACGACGCCCTCGCTGCGCGCGAGGTCGTAGTAGCGGATGAGATCGCCGAAGCTCCAAGCGTTCTCGTACATCTCACGCACGACGGACTTGGGCGACAGCTCGTACATCGAGACCATCGGCTGCGTCTGCGCGTACGTCTCGAACGCGGCTTCGAGGAAGTCGGCCAGCGGCTTCGGCCACGTGACGTTCTCGAGGCGCTCCATGCGCTCCTCGTACTCGATGCCTTCGGCCTTCATCTCGGCCACGGCAGCGCCGCGCGCCTTGAACTGCTGCTGCATGAGCACCGGGCGCGGGTCGTCGAGGATCGACTCGATGACACTCACGACGTCGACGGCGTAGTCCTGCGCGAGCGTCGTGCGCGCCGGAGCGTCGGACGGCTCGGCGTCACCGCGAGCAGGCGCTGCCTCGTCGGGGTCGAGCATGTCGAGCACCGCGAGCGCGAACGGTGCGAGCGGCTGGTTGAGCGCGAAGTTGTCCTGCAGGTCCACCGTGAGATCGACCTGGCGTCCGTCGGCCTGCGGCTCGTCGAGGCGACGCACGACGCCCGCAGCGAGCATCTCCCGGTAGAGGCCGATGGCCTGCTTGGCCAGGCGGGTCTGCTTCTTCGAGTCCTCGTGGTTGTCGCGCACGAGGTCGCGCACGGCAACGAACGGGTCGCCTTCGCGCGCAATGAGATTGAGCAGGATCGAGTGCGTGACGCGCATGCGCGACACGAGCGGCTCGGGCTCGCTGGCGACGATCTTGTCGAACGTCTCCTCGCTCCAGTTGACGAAGCCCTCGGGCGGCTTCTTGCGCTGCACCTTCTTGAGCTTCTTCGGGTCGTCGCCGGCCTTCGCGAGGTTGCGCGTGTTCTCGATGACGTGCTCGGGCGCCTGGACGACGACCGAACCGCTCGTGTCGAAGCCCGCCCGCCCGGCGCGCCCCGCGATCTGGTGGAACTCGCGCGACTTGAGCACACGCTGACGGGTGCCGTCGAACTTCGTCAGGCCCGAAAGGACGACGGTGCGGATGGGCACGTTGATGCCGACACCGAGCGTGTCGGTGCCGCAGATCACCTTGAGGAGGCCCGCCTGCGCGAGCGTCTCGACGAGACGGCGGTACTTGGGCAGCATGCCGGCGTGATGCACGCCGATGCCGTGGCGCACGAGACGGCTGAGGGTCTTGCCGAACCCCGAGGAGAAACGGAAGTCGCCGATCATCTCGGCGATCTTGTCGCGATCCTCGCGGCTCGCGACCTTGAGCGACATGAGCGCCTGCGCGTTCTCCAGAGCCTGGGCCTGCGTGAAGAACACAACGTAGACGGGCGCCTGACGCGTTTCGAGCAGTTCCTCGATGGTCTCGTTGAGCGGAGTCGTCGACCAGGAGTAGCTGAGCGGAACGGGACGTTCGGCGCCCGCGACGGTGACCGACTCGCGGCTCGTGCGACGCGTCATGTCCGTCTCGAACCGCGTGACGTCGCCGAGGGTTGCCGACATGAGAAGGAACTGCGCCTGCGGCAACTCGAGCAGCGGCACCTGCCACGCCCAGCCGCGGTCGCCCTCGGAGTAGAAGTGGAACTCGTCCATGATGACGAGCCCGACGTCGGCGGTCTTGCCCTCGCGCAGCGCGATGTTGGCGAGGATCTCGGCGGTGCAGCAGATGATCGGAGCGTCCGGGTTCACGGACGCATCACCGGTGAGCATGCCGACGTGCTCGGCGCCGAAGATCTCACACAACGCGAAGAACTTCTCACTCACGAGCGCCTTGATGGGCGCGGTGTAGAAGCTGACGCGGTCGTCGGCGAGCGCCGCGAAGTGCGCAGCCGTGGCCACCATCGACTTACCCGAGCCTGTGGGGGTGGCGAGGATGACGTTCTTGCCGTCGAGCACCTCGATGATGGCCTCTTCCTGGTGGGGGTAGAGGCTCAGGCCGCGATCGCCCACCCAGGCGCCGAACGCCTCGTAGACGCGGTCGGCGTCCGGTGTCTTGGGTAGACGCTGGGTGAGGGTCTTGACCTTCGGGTTCGCTTCGCGGGCGGCCGCGTCGGCCTGGGCCGCGAAGTCTCCGGCGAAATCCTCGTGGCCGGGTGTGACCGCCTCGCCGGCGGTGCCGGAGGCGTCGGAAGAATCGTTCACCGGATCACCAGATGTGACGCTGGCCGGGCAACAGGCGCAGCTCGCCGAAGTCGAAGGTGCGCTTGCGGGCCTTGCCCTTCGAGAGCACGGGCGCGAGCACCATGAGCTGGATCTGCTCGGCGTGCTCGAGGTCGACGCGCACCGCGTCACCGAACTGCGGCACGACGACCTGCAGGACGATGGCCGTGGCGCGCTGCGCCACCGTGCGGTTCTCGTTCTCCGCGCGCACCTTGAGCAGGCGGCGCAGTTCGGCGAGCACCGCCTCTGGCTCTGGCTGCTCGCCGAGCGCAGCCGGGTCGGCGAAGACGATGTCGACGTCGGGCGCCTTCACACCGCTGCTCGCGGCGGTGGGCTCGCCGTCGGCGTCGACCGTGGGTTCGCCGTCGACCGACATGGCAAAGGGGTAGAACTCGCCGTTCTTCTCGAGGTGTTCCATAGCCGCGCCAAGGGCTGCGGAGAGCAGCTCGTCGAGGTCGGCCTGAGCCTGCGGGGAGGCCTCGTCACGCCATGTCGTCGTCATGTTTCCAGCCAATCACAAGGCACCGACAAGGCCGAATCCGCGCGGATCTCGCGTTCGGCGCGACGTCAGCGGGTCGTGGTGGAATAGCGCCCATGCTCTTCCTCGACGCAGACCGCATCTTCTCCGTCATGTCGCCGGCCGACGCCGTGAACGCGCTCAGCTCGGCGCTCGTCGCGGGCTTCGACCCGGCCGACGACCTCTCGCGCGTCGTCAACCCGATCGACAAGGGCAGCTGCTCCTCATGCCGTCGGAGGTGGGCACCGGCATCGGCATCAAGGTGATGACGCTCGGGCGCGACAACCCCGAACGCGGCCTGCCCGTCATCCAGGGCAGCTACCTCATGTTCGACGGCGACACCCTCGCGCCGACCGCCGTCCTCGACGGCGCCGCCCTCACGACGCTGCGCACCCCGGCCGTCTCCGTCGCCGGCATCCGCCCGGCGCTCGAGCGCTTCGACGGCCCGCTGCGTCTCGTCGTGTTCGGCACCGGCCCGCAGGGCACGTCGCACGTCGACACCCTCGCCGATGTCGTCTCCGAGCCGTTCGCCGACGTCACCT
Organism: Dermacoccus sp. 147Ba; assembly: GCF_004151355.1. Lineage (NCBI taxonomy): Bacteria > Bacillati > Actinomycetota > Actinomycetes > Micrococcales > Dermacoccaceae > Dermacoccus > Dermacoccus sp. 147Ba. The sequence goes on along the minus strand of NZ_SEHL01000007.1, from coordinate 16,705 downwards.
TCGTCAGCCGCGCCCCCGAGAACGTGGGCGACGACGTCATCTCACGTGGCTCGGTCGTCGCCGCCGGCAGCCCCGAGTTGGACGCCGTTCTCACCCGAGCCGACGTCGTCGTGTGCGCCACTCCTGCCGAGGAACCGCTCTTCTCCGCAGACGCCGTGTGCCGCGACGTCGTCGTGATCGCCATGGGCTCGCACTCCCCCGACGCCCGCGAGGTGCCGGGCGCTCTCATGGACCGCGCGCAGGTCGTCGTCGAGGACGTGGAGACCGCCCTGCGCGAAGCGGGCGACGTCGTGCTCGCCATCGCCGACGGCGATCTCTCGCGCGACGACCTGCTCCTCATGAAGGACGTCGTGCGCGGCGACGCGGAACTCGACCCGAGCCGGCCGCTCGTCTTCAAGACGGTCGGGATGCCGTGGCAGGATCTCGCGGTCGCCCAGGTCGTTCTGGAGCGCGCCACGCGCTGAGCCCGCTTTCTGACGTGCAGCGAAACGTCAGGTCGATCCGCCACCATGGGGAGCGAGCGGGCCCGTCCCGCGCACCGAGCCGAGGAGGAAACGTGCCGGCGACTCGCGCATCACGGACCCGCTGGGTGACGGTCGTCGCCGTCACGCTTCTCGTGCTCTCGCTGCCGTTCATCGCAGCGAAGGCGTACGTCGCGCTCAAGCCGGAGCCGCGTCCTCCGTCGTCCTTCGACAACCCGATCGGCCCGCTCGACGCCCGCATGGTGCCGAACGGCTGGGCGCCCTACATCGAGGCGGCGTCTCGTGAATCCGGCGTTCCCGCACCGGTTCTCGCGGCTCAGTTGGAAGCGGAGTCCAAGTGGGACCCGCAGGCTCGCTCGTCCGTCGGCGCGCAGGGTCTGGCGCAGTTCATGCCCGACACGTGGGAGACCTACGGCCGTGGCGGTGACGTCTACGACCCGAAGGACGCCATCGCCGCGCAGGGGCGGTTCATGAAACATCTGCTCGAGCAGTCGCGACACTCCGGTTACGACCGCCACCCGTACGAGCTCGCGCTCGCCGGCTACAACGCCGGCTTCGGAGCCGTGCAGAAATTCAAGGACATCCCTCCGTACCCGGAGACGGAGGACTACGTCGTCAGAATCCGGGATCGCACCGCGCACTACGCGCAACGGCTGGCAACGCCGTCGGGTGGGTCGTCCGCCGGAACGTCCTCCGGGAGCGCTCAGGCGTTGCCCGTTCGGCGCGAGGGTTCCTGAGGACCGACGGATGTCGCTGCGCTCACCTCGCCAGGGCGAGCCAGAGCAGGGCGCGCACGTCAGGATCTGCGAGGTCGAGCCCCATCGCCTCCTGAGCCCGCCGCACCCGCGAGGACACCGTGTGCCGGTGGACCTTCAGCTCCCGCGCCGTCGCATCGAACGACCCACCGTGACGCAGGAAGGCCGTCACCGTGACGCGTAGAGACTCCGATCCGTCGTCGCTGAGCCGCTGGAGCACCGGCCCGCCCACGCGTCGACGGCGCGCTCTATCGCGGGTTGGGCCAGAACGACGTCAAGGGCTGCCTCGCCGTCGACAACAGGCACTCCGCGGCGCCGCGCGGCTCGCGCGGCAAAACGCGCGCGCTCGAGCGCCCCCGCGGCGTCACCGCCCAACCCCGCATGCCCAAGGTGACTCCCGGGCACTGTGATCGGCTTCGGAGCGACGGCAACGAGTTCGTCGCCGTCAATGCGGAAGATGGCGTTGGCCTCGGCCGACGCCCGTTCGGCCTGTGCTCGCCACACGTCGGACCGCGCCGTCGCGGTGGGGTACGCGACGAGGGCGACAGCCGTGTCCGGAGACAGGCCGAAGTGGGTCAACTCCCCGGGGGAGTCGCGGCCCTCCTCGAGCTGGTGGAGCAACGCCCTGCCCAGGTCGTCACGGAGCTGCGTCAGCCGTTGCGGCGTTTCCATGAGCAGCGACAGGCACGAGACGACGTGTTGGAGCGCGAAGCGCTCCGAGGGCCCGAGCGGCGGCGTCGACGCTGTGGCCAACCATCCGTGCTCGTGGGCCTGACCGATGAGGGGGTGCACCTCCACGTCGTCGGCGCTGAGCACACGACGACCACGCGGGAGGCGCCCCGCAGCCTGCAGGTGGAAAAGTTCGTCGACAACTGGCCCCTCGCCGACGGCCGCGCCGTCCGCGGTGAGCACCACGACGGGGCGCTCGAGGAACGTTCGGGCCGCACTGACCACCGCCTCGGCGCCGTCACGCAGTGCGACGCGTGTCAGACGACGCTGGAACTCCACCGTGTGACGCAGCGCGCGCCGTTCCGCTTCGGCCACGTGATCCGCGCCGACGCGCACGATGCTGACGAAGGGGGTGGGCTCGGGCACGACGAGCAGCGGAAGTCCGAACTCGACACAGGCTAGGGCCACCGCGTCCGGCACGGTGTCGTGCCCGACACCCACGCCGAAGCCGAGCGCACCGACGTCGTGAGCTGCAAGGCGCTGGACGTACGCGCGGCACTCGTCGTGCTCCGCAGGAAGCCGTTGCCCCGTGGTGAGGACGAGTTCACCGCCGTTGAGGTACGGCGTGGGGTCCAGGAGCTCGATGCCGTGCACCCACGTCAACGGTGTCGGCATCGCCGTTCATCAGCCGCAGACGCAGCTCGTCCCGCCCGAGCAGGGCGCGCAGCGTGAGTTTCATCGGGCTCCTCCCCTCGGGCGCCATCGCGAGTATCCATTGTGTCGAACAAGAACGTCCGGACACGCCAACTCGTCCAGTTACATGCGCAGCCGGCCCTGCATACCGTGGCAGGCAAGGCCGTTGCGGCTCACTCAGGCAACGAAGGACGTCAGCATGACTCAGTTCGACCTTCCCGGATCGCCGGGCGGGGCGCGTCACACCGCCCGTCTCGAAGCAGGAGCATCCGCCGCGAGCGACGCGAGCTTCGACCCGCGCACCGGGGGTACCAACGGCGCGATCGCCCACACCTCGGCCGCGCAGGTGGAGCAGGTCGTCACCGCTGCCGGGGCTGTCGCGGAGCGCTTCGCGCAAACCTCCCCCGCCGAGCGGCGTGAGATGTTGCGAGCCGTGGCCGACGCCGTCGACGCCTCCGCAGCCGAGCTCGTGTGGCTCGCCGACCGCGAGACCGGGCTCGGCGAGACCCGCCTCAAGAGCGAGGTCGCGCGCCTCGCGTCCCAGCTGCGCTTCTACGCCGACGTGTGCGCCGAAGGTTCGTGGCTGCGCGCCACCCTCGACGAGGCCGGCGACGGCTCGTCCAGCCTCGCCCGCGTTCAAGTGCCCCTCGGGCCCGTCGCGGTCTTCGGCGCGAGCAACTTCCCGTTCGCTTTCGGCGTCCTGGGCAACGACACCGCATCGGCCCTCGCAGCAGGTTGCCCTGTCGTCGCGAAGGCGCACCCCGCCCACCCCATGCTCAGTGTGCGACTCGGTGAGATCGCCACGTCCGCCCTTGCGTCAGCCGGCGCGGCCGCAGGCGTGTTCGACGTCGTCGTCGGCTTCGAGGCCGGCAAGCAGCTCGTGCTCGATCCCCACGTTCGTGCCGTCGGGTTCACCGGTTCGCAGAACGGCGGCCTCGCCCTGTGGCGACTGGCCAACGAGCGTCGCGAGGTCATTCCCGTCTTCGCCGAGATGGGCACCGTCAACCCCGTCGTCGTGACGACGGATGCCGCAGCGGAACCCGGGCGCGTGGCCACAGGCTTCGTCTCGTCGATGACGCTCGGGGCCGGCCAGTTCTGCACCAAGCCTGGCCTCCTCCTCGCACCGGAGGGCGCCGGCCTGGCGGACGCGCTCGGCGCTGCGGTGTCCGCCACGCAGGTTCACCCCATGCTCACGGCAGCGATGGCCGCTGGGGTCTCGCGTGGTGTCGAGGCCTACGAGGCCGCCGGCGGCCAGGTCATCGGGACGGGCTCCGGCGCGAGCGCCGGGTGGTCCGCCGCGCCCACCGTCGTGCACGTTCCCGCCGAGCTGTTCACCCGCGAGAGCGTCTTCGCCGAGGAGTGCTTCGGCCCCGTTGGCCTCGTCGTCGAGTACACCGACCGCGCCCACCTCGAAAGCCTGCTCGCGCAGCTGCAGGGCAGCCTCGTCGCCACCGTGGCGAGCAGCGGCCCGCACGACCCGGAGACGGCGGACCTCGTAGCGCTCCTCGCCCGATCCGTGGGCCGCGTGACGGTCGACGACTGGCCCACCGGCGTCGCGTGGACGTGGGCACAGCAGCACGGCGGACCTTGGCCCGCGACGAGCGCCCCGGCATCGACGTCCGTGGGCGCCGCTGCCCTCGACCGCTTCACACGGCCGGTCACCTTCCAGAACCTGCCCGACAGCGCGCTTCCTCCGGCCCTGCGCCACGACAACCCCTGGGGCCTGCCGCGACGGATCAACGGACGGATGAACTGATGAACGAACACTTCCCCGCCACCCCGAGCTCGAGCGGCACGCCGCTCGACGGCATAAAGGTCGCCGACTTCAGCCGCGTTCTCGCCGGCCCCTTGACGACGATGACGCTGGCCGACCTCGGCGCCCAGGTGCTCAAGATCGAACGCCCCGGTGTCGGCGACGACACCCGCCACTGGGGTCCGCCGTGGACGACGCACAGCTCCTCCTACTTCGAGAGCGTCAATCGCACCAAGCGCTCCATCGGCCTGGATCTCAAGGACCCCGAGGACCTCGCCGTCGCTCGCGAGATCGCCGCGGAGGCGGACGTCGTCGTCGAGAACCTCAAGTCCGGCACGATGGCGCGCCTCGGCCTCGGCTACGAGGATCTTGCCGAAGCCAACCCGGGGCTCGTCTACTGCTCCATCACCGGCTTCGGCTCGGGCGAAGGCGCCTCGATGGCCGGGTACGACTTCCTCGTCCAGGCCGTCGGCGGCCTCATGAGCATCACGGGCGACGCCGAGGGCGAGCCCATGAAGGTCGGCGTGGCCCTCGTCGACGTGCTCACCGGCAAGGACGCCGTCATCGGCATCCTCGCGGCGCTCAACGAGCGCAGCCGCAGCGGTCGCGGCCAGCACCTGGAGGTGACGCTGCTCACGAGCCTGCTCGGCTCGCTCGTCAACCAGTCGTCGTCCTACCTCGCGACGGGCCGCAGCCCGGCGCGCATGGGCAACGCGCACCCCTCCATCGCGCCGTACGAACTCCTGCAAACCGGCGACGGCCCGCTCGCTGTCGCCTGCGGCAACGACGGGCAGTTCGCCCGGCTCACCGAGGTGCTCGGCGTGCCGCAGTTGGCAACCGACGAGCGGTTCGCCACGAACCCCGAGCGCGTTGCCCACCGTGACGACCTCGTCCGCGAGTTGGAGGCCGCGCTGGCCGCCGCGTCGGCCGACGAGTGGTCTGCCCGCCTCGGCGAGGTCGGGGTTCCGGCCGGCGTCTTCGGCGACATCGCGTCGGCGATCGACCTGGCCGAGCGCCTCGGCCTCGAGCCGACGCTCGACCTCGGCCCGGAACACCCGCGCCAGATTCGACACCCGATCACCTACTCGCGCAGCAGGACCCAACCTGCGACGCCACCACCCGACCTGCCCCAGCGCACGAACGACGACCACGACGAAAAGGAAGCCTGATGTCCACTGCCACGAAGATGCCCCCGCTCAACCCGCGCGATCTGGCAGGCATCGACGACCTGCTGAGCGACGAGTAGAAGGCGATCCGCGCGACGGTTCGCACCGTCTGCGAAACGACGGTCGACCCGTATGTCGCGGAGTGGTTCGAAGCGGGTGAGCTCACGGACGTGCGCGAACTGGCACGCGAGTTCGGCCGCAACGGCTTCCTCGGCATGCACCTCGAGGGCTACGACTGCCCCGGCATGAGCGCCACCGCCTACGGCCTGGGCTGCCTCGAGCTCGAGGCGTCGGACTCCGGCATCCGTTCGCTCGTCTCCGTCCAGGACTCCCTCGCGATGTTCGCGATCCACCGCTGGGGCAGCGAGGAGCAGAAGCAGCAGTGGCTGCCGAACACGGCCGCCGGCGAGGCCATCGGCTGCTTCGGCCTGACCGAGCCCGACCACGGCTCCGACCCCGCGTCGATGCGCACGCGCGCCCGTCGTGACGGCGACGACTGGGTGCTCGACGGCCGCAAGATGTGGATCACGAACGGCTCTGTCGCCGATGTCGCCGTCGTGTGGGCGCAGACCGACGAGGGCATCCGCGGCTTCGTGGTGCCGACCGACACCCCCGGCTTCTCCGCGAACACGATCAAGCACAAGATGTCGCTGCGCGCGTCCGTGACGAGCGACCTCGTCCTCGACGGTGTGCGTCTGCCCGCGGACGCGTTCTTCCCCGAGGTCATCGGCCTCACGGGCCCCCTCTCCTGCCTCAACGAGGCCCGCTACGGCATCGTCTGGGGCGCCATGGGCGCGGCTCGTTCGTCGCTCGAAGCGGCGATCGACTACTCGAAGGAACGCGAGCAGTTCGGCAAGCCGATCGGCGGCTTCCAGCTGACGCAGGCCAAGCTGGCCGACATGGAGCTCGAGTACGTCAAGGGTGTGCTGCTCGCCCTGCACCTGGGGCGCCGCAAGGACGCGGGCACCGTGCGTCCGGAGCAGATCAGCCTCGGCAAGCTCAACAACGTGCGCGAGGCCATGGAGATCTGCCGCACCGCGCGCACCATCCTCGGCGCGAACGGCATCTCCCTGGAGTACCCGGTCATCCGGCACGCGAACAACCTCGAGTCGGTCCTCACCTACGAGGGCACCGTCGAGATGCACACGCTCGTCGTCGGCCAGGCACTCACCGGTCTGCCCGCGTTCCGCTGACGCACGCCGCCCCGGCCGATCTGCACCTGCCCCGCCGTCGTTTCATCCACCGGCGGCGGGGCAACCCGGTAGAAATGGGTGAGCGCGAGAGCCGATCGAGGCCGCCTCACCCACCAGACTGAGACTGATCACATCCCCCACCGAGGAGAATCATGAGCGCCTCGCAGTACGCCGTCACCGACCCGCATGACGGCAACGTCGTCGAGACCTACCCCACCGCCGACGCGTCCGACGTCTCGCGCGCCCTGGACGCCGTGTCGTCCGCGTACAAGAGCTGGTCGCGCACCACGAGCGTCGCCGACCGCGCTGCGCTCATGAAGCGCGCCTCCGAGCTGTTCTCCGAGCGCACCGACGAGCTCGCCGCCATCATCGAGCGCGAGATGGGCAAGCCGACGGCCGAGTGCGTCGAGGAGGTCGAGTTCTCGGCCGCCATTCTCGGCTACTACGCGGACAACGGCACCGAGTTCCTCAAGGACGAGCCGATCGACCTTCTCGACGGCGAGGGCAGCGCCCTCATCCGCCGCTTCCCCATCGGCCCGCTGCTGGGCATCATGCCGTGGAACTTCCCCTACTACCAGGTGGCCCGTTTCGCGGGCCCGAACCTCGTGGCGGGCAACACGATCATCCTCAAGCACGCTCCGCAGTGCCCCGAGTCGGCAGCCGCGATCGCGGAGATCTTCTCCGAGGCCGGGTTCCCCGAGGGTGCCTACGTCAACCTCAACGCCACGAACGAGCAGTGCGCCGACATCATCGCCGACCCGCGCATCCAGGGCGTCTCGCTCACCGGTTCCGAGCGCGCTGGCTCCGCCGTCGCCGAGATCGCCGGACGCAACCTCAAGAAGGTCGTGCTCGAGCTCGGCGGCTCCGACCCGTTCATCCTCCTCAGCACCGACGACATGGACGCCACGGTCCAGGCCGCCGTCGAGGCGCGCGCCTACAACACCGGCCAGGCGTGCAACGCCGGTAAGCGCTTCATCGTCGCCGACGGCCTCTACGACGAGTTCGTCACCGCCTTCACCGAGAAGATGAAGGAGACCTCGGGCGCCTCCCCGCTGTCGTCCGTCGCGGCGCGCGACAACCTCGCCTCCCAGGTCGACGAGGCCGTCAGTGGCGGCGCCACCTTCGTCGGTTCCGAGAACGACGACGTCGACGCGAACGGCGCCTACTACCCCGCAGGTGTCCTCACGGGCGTCACGAAGGACAACCCGGCCTACTACCAGGAGCTGTTCGGCCCGGTCGCCATGGTCTTCAAGGTCGGCTCCGAGGAGGAGGCCGTCGAACTCGCGAACGACACCCCGTTCGGCCTCGGCTCGTACGTCTTCACCACGGACTCCGAGCAGGCCGAGCGCATCGCCAATCAGCTCGAGGTCGGCATGGTCTTCGTCAACGGCGTCGGTGCCGACGGCGTAGAACTGCCCTTCGGCGGCGTGAAGCGCTCCGGCTTCGGCCGTGAACTCGGCCGCTACGCCATCGAGGAGTTCCTCAACAAGAAGCTCATCCGCGTCATCGAGTGATGTGCATTGCGTGAGATCCCCTGGCTCCGATTCGGCCGGGGGATCTTTCGTTGGTGCGTCGTGGCTTCACCTTCTCGGAATATACCCCCATGGGGTATAAGTTGACGCGAGTGAGGAATGCAGCTCCGCCCGGCGCAGGGGTGCGGGGCGGTGTAGCTCGTGAGGAGGAGTGAATGGAACCCGAGACATCTGGCCACAACGATCACGCAGGACACGGCGACCACTCAGGGCACGGAGGCCACGCGGGCCACGGCGACCACGTCACGATGTTCCGGCGCCTGTTCGCGATCATGAGCGTCGTCGCGATCCCCGTCATCGCGTTCGACCCGATGTTCGCCCACCTCGTGGGTTACTCGCTGCCCGAATCGGGCTGGACGCGCGCGATTGCACCGGTGCTCGGCACCGTCATGTACGTCTGGGGCGGCAAGCCGTTCCTCACCGGCGGCGTGAGCGAGGTGCGTTCGCGCAAGCCCGGCATGATGCTGCTCATCGCGCTCGCGATCACCGTCGCGTTCGTCTCGTCCTGGGGTGCCAGCCTCGGCGTTCTCGACGACGAGCTGTCGTTCTGGTGGGAACTCGCGCTCCTCGTCGTCATCATGCTGCTCGGCCATTGGGTGGAGATGCGCTCGCTGGCGCAGACGTCCTCGGCACTCGACTCCCTCGCCGCACTGCTGCCCGATGAGGCCGAGAAGGTCGACGGCGACCGCGTCGTCACGGTCTCCCCCGACGACCTCGTCGTCGGTGACGTCGTCATCGTCCGCCCCGGCGCTTCGGTGCCTGCGGACGGGCGCATCGTCGACGGCAGCGCGTCGATGGACGAGTCGATGGTCACTGGCGAGTCCCGCGCGGTGCGGCGCGCGAAGGGCGACACCGTCGTCGCGGGCACCGTGGCCACCGATTCCGGTCTGCGCGTGGAGATCACGGCAACGGGCGACGACACGGCCCTCGCCGGCATCAGCAAGCTCGTGAGCGAGGCGCAGAACTCCTCGTCGCGCGCTCAGCTGCTCGCGGACAAGGCCGCCGCGTGGCTGTTTTGGTACGCCCTCGGCGCGGCCGTTCTCACGGCGATCGTGTGGTTCGTCGCCGACCGTCCCAACGAGGCCGTCATCCGCACCATCACGGTGCTCGTCATCGCGTGCCCGCACGCTCTGGGCCTCGCCATCCCGCTCGTCATCTCGATCGCGACGGAGCGCGCGGCGCGCGCCGGCGTGCTCGTCACCGATCGCCGGGCGCTCGAGTCGATGCGCACCGTCGACACCGTGCTGTTCGACAAGACCGGCACGCTGACGAAGGGTGAACCGACCGTCACGGGCGTGGAAGCGGTCGAGGGCCGCAGCGAGGACGACGTGCTGCGGCTGGCCGCCGCGGCCGAGGCGGACAGCGAGCACCCCCTCGCGCGGGCCATCGTCGCAGCGGCCGACGAACGCGGGCTCGACGTTCCGCGCGGCGGCGACTTCACCTCGTCACCGGCCGTCGGAGTGCGCGCGGACATCGACGGCACCGTTGTCGAGGTGGGTGGGCCGCACCTCCTCGAACAGAAGGGCGCCCGCGAGCTGCCCGTCGCCGACGAGTGGCGTACCGAGGGCGCGATCATCCTCCACGTCCTCGCAGACGGCGAGATCATCGGCGCACTGAAGTTGGCCGACGCCGTGCGTCCGGAATCCCGCGACGCGATCGATGCCCTTCACGCTCGAGGCGCGCAGGTCGTCATGATCACCGGAGACGCGGAGGCCGTCGCGCACCACGTGGCGGACGAGCTCGGCATCGACCGCGTCTTCGCCGGCGTGCGCCCCGAGGACAAGGCCGCGAAGGTCACCGAGCTCCAGGGCGAGGGGCGGAAGGTGGCCATGGTCGGCGACGGCGTCAACGACGCACCGGCTCTCGCGCAGGCCGATGTCGGCATCGCGATCGGCGCGGGAACGGACGTGGCGATCGGGTCGGCGGGCGTCGTGCTCGCGAGTTCCGACCCGCGTTCGGTGCTCTCGGTCATCGAGCTGTCGCGCGCGACGTACCGCAAGATGAAGCAGAACCTCTGGTGGGCCGCCGGGTACAACCTCGTGTCGGTGCCACTGGCCGCGGGCGTGCTCGCACCCGTCGGGTTCGTGTTGCCGATGAGCGTCGGCGCCGTCCTCATGTCTGCCTCGACGGTCGTCGTGGCGCTCAACGCACAGCTGCTTCGCCGACTCGACCTGCGACCGCAAACGTGGGCAGAGCGCTCCCCCGCGGACGACTGATCGTGCCTGCGGGTTGAACGAGCGCGCCCCCGACCCGAGCTAACCGCTGATTCCGTAGTCCGCCCACACCGACGCGAGGCTGACGGGCGAGTGCTTCTGCGCCAGCGCCTTGAACTGCCCACGGGTGATGTTCGCGTGGCGATACGTCGTGGCGAGCTCCTTGAGGAACGCCGTGTGACGCGGCGCGTTCTCGCGCAGGTACGAGCGGTCCATGGCGTAGCGGATGGCGCGTTGCGCACCGTAGACGTAGTTGTAGCGGCTCGTCGCGAGGTACTCCGGCCCACTGCTTCCCGCGAGCGTCGACTTCACGGGCGTGTAGGCCCCCGCGATGCCCGCGTGACGTGCGTAGTCGTTCTGCAGCAGGACGGCGAGACCTTCGTGGATGAACATGACGTCACGCCAGTCCTTGGCCGTCACGGAGTTGCCGAACCACATGTGCGCGTTCTCGTGCGCGATGAAGCTCGGAGACCCGTCGACGAGCGAACGCTTGTACTGGACGAGACCGACCTGCTCCTGGCCACCGACGGGGAAATTCGTCAGCGTCAGCCCACCGGACTGCGAGAACGGGTACGGGCCGTACAACCGGGCGAAGTAGTCGAGCGACTTCGCGGTGTGGGTGACGAGGTTGGCCGGGACGCTCGCCATGCCCGCGTACAGGTACGGGACGCTCACGCCTGCCGCGGTGAGCTTGCCGCGCTTCACGGCGAGACCCGGCCCGACGGTGAGCCCGGGGTTGTAGGACGAGACCCGCTCCGGAATGACGATGCGCGTGTTGACCATGCTGCCGTCGCCGAAGGTGTGCGGGGCAGGCGCGCCGTAGGCGATGATCTGGTTGGCCTTCTGCGTCGAGATGCTGATCGCGTACGTGGCCTTGTTGTCGATGCGATCGTTGCTCGGGTACCAGAACACGGCCACCTCGGGCTCACCGGAGAACGTCGTCACGGTGCCGTTCTCGATGACGCCACGGGTGCCTCGGTTGAGGAGAACCCGGTTCCAGGGGATGTCGTCGTACCTGACCTGGAGCGTGAACGACTGCCCCTTCGCCAGAGAAACGCCCGTGATCGACCACTGATACCGCGTTCCGGCCGCCTTGAACGGCTTGCTCACACCGTTCACGGTGACGCTCTTCGGTACGAGCGCGAAGTCGATGAGGAGTGATGTCGTCGCGACCTCGGCACGACACGTCATCGTCGTCGCTCCGTAGACCCGGGCATGTGTGCCGCTGGCGCCGGTGCGAACGGTGTCACCGATGGAGTAGTGACTCACCGAGTACCGGGAGTCGCCCTTGTTCGGCAACTTGGAGTCACCGGTTGTCGCCGAGACAGGTGACGATCCTGCCACCCCCAGCAGCCCCGCCCCGCGCCTGCCGCGAGCAGGGTACGGCGTGAAATGTGCCCACAGCACTCGAGATGAGTCATCGTGCCCCCAATGTGTTCGGCACCCACGACCCCACCGCTGCCGAGGCTCGCGGTCTCGTCGGTGTCGATGAATCTGATCCATCGACTCTGTCAGGTCGGTGGACCTGGCTGGGTGCTTCTCAAACCCCCGCAAGCCTCTGCGGACGCTGATTCACCGCGTTCTTAGGGGGTCGAGGCCGTCGAGACCGGCGCGAGTGCGTGGTCCGATCATAGATGAGCGGGGCCCGGTCACGGAAAATTCGACGCAGAGTCAAACCCGTTTGAACGCCTCGACTCGCGCTGAACTGCTCGATGGCTATGCCTCGGGTGTCCCGGTGAGGCTGCTGGCGGAACGGTTCGGTGTGCATCGTTCAACGGTGCGCGAGATAGCCGCGAAGGCCAAGATCAGCCCGCGTCGACGTTCGCTCTCGGAGCGAGACGCGCAGGAGGCGACTCGCCTCTATACGGATGGGATGACGCTCGTCGAGGTCGCCGCTCGGCTCGGTGTCGGTGATGAGGCTGTGCGTGCCGCGGTGGTCGCCTGCGGCGGAACCATCCGCCCTCGTGGGCGGCGTGCCATGTGAAGCTTAAGGATCCGCTCGGTGTCGCTCATCTATGAGGATGATCTTGAGCTTCAGAACTGGCAATAACGTTGGCACGCTGCCAGTTCTAATCATTTGGTTCAAGCGATCGCAACTCTTCCTGAAGAACAGCAACGTCAGCAGCTGCCTTCCGCAGCATCGCCGCTCCACATTCAGCACAGTACCCCTTCTCCGGCGTTCCTGGGCCCGGCTCCTTCACGACGAATCTCGTATTGCCCTTCATGATTTCGTGGTTCTTGTTTCGAGAACATCGCGATAGCCGCTCAGCAGTCCTCACGGACAACTTCAACAACACTGATCTAGTCGCTGGCATCAGCGAGCTTCCCTTCAAGCTCGTTTTGAACGACATCGGCGATGTCATCCAGCATGGAGATTGCTCGCTCAAGCGCCTGAGTGTTCTGATCGCGACGCTCGTTGTTTTCGATCCCCAATTCAGTGTTCACCGCACGATTCATGAGTACAATCACCGCGGCCAAATTATTCTGTGCGCCGGTTCCTCCAAGGAGTGCGATGCGGCGTCCTGCGGCACGCTGTCCGAGCGCATCACAGATGCGATTGGCCGCCGACCGAGTTTGCTCATTGAGTCGCCGACGCAACATCTGGCGGTGTGCCTGAGGCTGGACTGGGATGCGCTCCGGAGTGTCTGGAACGGGACGGTGACGCGCCTGCCCAAGGCGTCGTTGAAGCTCGCTTCGGTCGAGGCCCAAGCTCTCAAGGTCTAGACCTTGTTCACGGAGGACGTTCATTGCGTTGTCGATCAGCGTGTCGTCAGCCGGGTCCAAGTAGGGGTCTGCGAGAAACCGATCAATGATCTCTTGAGTGACGTCCATGTCGTGAGCAAGGCGACGACGGCGCCCCGTAGAGTCGCTGTCGCCACCGGGTACTATCTCATCAGATTCGAGCCAGTCGTGAATCAGCTCTTGATCACCGCGGTCAATTGACTTGAAGTCATCCCAGAACCGATCAATGTTCAACCCGACATGTGAGACGATGACTCCTTGGTTGTCCGCATGCCCTGGAGCGTTCTGCACGTTTACTCTCATTGCACGCCCGACGAACTGAATATATGGACTAAGCGAACGGAAAGGACGGAACACTGCCGCAACAGACAAGCGCGGGTGATCGAATCCCTCACCGAGCATTTGAACTTGGACGATCGCATCAAGGGTGCCGTTTCGCAGTTCCCGGAGGACTTCTTCGCGTTCATCTGCGTTTTGTCCACTATGAATTTCTCGTGTATTGATGCCTCGCTCCTGGTAGAGGCCACGAATCTGTCTGGCGTGGTCGACCGAGCAGGCGACAGCAATCAGTTGATGCGGTAGGCCACCTTCTTGGAGATGGCGAAGCCACTGTATCGAATGGTCAACGATAGAGATGTTGCTCTGTGGTGCAAGGGCAACACCCTTGGAGTACCAGTCGTTCTCACGCATCTCCATAACTTCCGAGAGGGTGTGCTGGTATTCATCGCCACGATACGTGAAGTACAACTCGCTCGGCGCAACGTTCGACGACGTCATCTCCTTGATATAGCCGCACTGCATCGCATCTCGAAAAGTGTACTGGTAGATCGGCTCACCCTCGACGGGCTGTTCATCAGCGCGGAACGGTGTAGCGGTAAGGCTGAGAACGCGTGCCGACGGGAATCTCGCAAAGACGTTCTGCCAACTTGGCGCAGCATTGTGATGCCCCTCGTCGACGATGATCAGGTCGAAATAATCTTCGGAGAAATGAGGTAGCCATCGATCTGCACGTTCAGCTAGCTGGTGAATATTGGTGACCACGATGTGTGCGTCGTCGCAATCGCTGAGGTTGGCATCGGCGTCCAGAACCGCACGGAAAGGGCCGGCGCTCATGTCGGCCAGCACACCTGCTCTGCGGTAGAAGTTGTCCGAGCTGGAGACGTTGACGGCCTCTGCGATCTGATCGCGGATCGTCAGGTTGGGCGCTATGACAAGCACCCGGCCCCTCGCAATCCCAAATGGTAAGACCGAGATCAGCCCAGTCTTTCCGCATCCCACAGGATTTTGCTCGATAGCACGTTGACCTCCTCCGTTGAAGAACTCCATCGCAGAGGTCCAACCTTCTTGCTGAGGTTCACGGAGCGATTGGTTGCCTCTGATTGCAGCCGGCGTCTCCTGGAAAAGGGCTGCTATTTCGGTATTGGTCAGCATCTCTTATCCCTTAGAAGACCGAGGATCGTTACCTGGAGCGATAGTGTCTTGCTCACGGATCGTCCCTCGCCGCGACCGGACTTGGAGCTCGCCACCCCATCACCACTGAGAATCTCGCGGCCGCGTTTGATCCCATCGGATTGCGTAGGGGTGATAGCACTTGCCCGCTTGGCACCAGGTTTGCGCACCTCCCACTTTCCGTCGTCACGAGCCTGCACGAGGCGCTTGTTCGGCTTGCCCATTTGGGTTCTCCCTTACTGATCACGAGCTTGAGGGCTCGCCTGGTTCAATCGTGGTAGTAGTGAGACGACCTTGCGCCCGTCGCTCGTTTTCTGCGCCGTTTGAGAGTCCAAGGCTTCCTCGGATGGAAGCGGAGTCCTTGCCGTCACCGTTCGGAAGAGCTCGGTCGGCACACGGCACTGTTCGACGAGATCGTGTTCGACAACGCCCTCTTGTCTGAGGAGCTCGATAGAGCGTGGCAGAAGGGAGGGGTGCTCTATTGTCGTGATGAGGCCGGGCTCACTGCGTCGCCATCCTCGTGACGACAGCGTCATCATCGCGTTGCGGTAGGAAACATCGTTCAGTCGACCAAGTCGACGTGCCCTGAAGAGAAGGGCCTGGATGCTCACGCCCCAGTGCTCTTTAAGTTTACCGAGGGCTACCCACGCAGCCCGGTTCATCGCCGACGGTAGTTCGTCTGCAATCTCCGCAGCTGGCATGAGGAGTTCTGATGCGAAGCGGTGTGCCTGTTCCTCGACAATGCGGCCGCCTGGTTCGGCGTCTGCGTGCATGACGAGGTGTCCAAGTTCGTGGGCGACATCGAAGCGCTGCCGATAGTAGTCTCGCTTAACGGGGTTCAACACCACGACCGGCCGCAGCCTGCTGTCGAAGGAATATGCGTCAACTGAAGCAGCTTGCTCAGGACTGAAAACAACGAGCACCCCGTGATTTTCTAGGGCGCGAACAAGGTGTCCAACGGAGCCAGCGTCCATACCCCATGCGCTTCTCAGCTCTCGGGCCGCCTCTTCCGGTGAATCATTGTCAAGTTCGTCAGTGTTTACTGGCGAGCTTGGAATATCTATCCCCGGGAACTCGACGTGGCGCTCAATCGATTCGGAAATGTCGAGAGCCACCTGTCCGTAGGCGAATGCCTGATCTCGTGCAAGTTGGCTAGTTGATCTCAGCGAGCGGAAATGCGGCAGTGCGCTGACTTTCGCGATGTCGTTCGGTCGCGCAGCGAAGAATCCGGGGTTTACAGATAGGCCGAGCGCAAGCTGAGCCACGGTGGCCGCCGTTGGGCGCTTGGCTCCAGTTTCCCATGCGGATACGGCGGTCGGGCTCTTATTGACTAATGATGCAAGCTGGCTCTTACGAAGACCGGCTAGATTACGTGCCAGGGTTAGGCGTGCGCCATCAAAGAAGACGGCGGCCGAGGCCGTGCGATCGGTATCGCTCACTCTCAGGCGTCCTTCCGGAGATCGTGGTGTTCGGCCGCGGGACGGCGCAGACGGACGGGAGCGTCAGGTGCATCCTCAGGACCTGTCGGCGCAGGCTTAGTCGGGCGGAGTCGACCACCGTCATCCGGCGGCAGCTGCAGTAGGTCGTGGCGCCAATACCAGGCCGAACCGCCCCCGGCGTTCAAGCGGGGCTGACCGATCGTCAACTCGCGGTTGCCATGGTCAGCTTCCAGTGAGTGAGCTACAACGAGGGTGCGCAGATCGAGTTGGGGTTCGGACACCGCAGTGGCGAGTCCAGCCTGTTCGTCTGCCGTGAAGTGGTCAAACAGCGTGGGCTGATCGGCGTACGTGCTGGGTTGCTGTGCGACTCGCTGCTTGGTCGGGCTCTTTTGGGGCCACGAAAGCCCGTCAAGCTTGCCGAACGGTGCGGAGGCGAGAAGCCAGCGGACTCCACCGTGCGCCCAGCCAGGGCTACCACTCAAGTTCGCCCGTGACACCAAGGTCGGATCGATGTCGGGAAGCGTCGCGATGTCGCGATCGGACAACTCAGCATGAAGCACATCTAGGCTCAGCTCGCCGTCGATGTTCTCAGGTACGGAATAGTTTCCGCAGGAGAAGA